>CAMWTF010000136.1 GCA_947177105.1 uncultured Lachnospiraceae bacterium
AGAGTACCTGGTGTTTTTCGAGGTGAAATACAGGCATAATGCCAATATGGGACATCCCGAGGAGGCGGTGGGCTATGCCAAGCAGAGACAGATCTGTCGGGTGGCGGACTACTACCGCTATGTCAGGGGCCATTCCTCACAGATGTCAGTTCGATACGATGTGATTGCCATAGAGGGGGAGCAGATGCGCTGGGTGAAAAACGCATTTCCCCATCACAATCGGTAACGGCATATTATATGGAGGTGTTCATGGAGCAGATTGTAAGAGCGGCAGGCAGGGAGCCGGTTATGCGGCAGCAAGAGGCGGGGGCGGTGGAATATTTAACTTTTCCGCTGCTCTCCGCCCAATCGGGGATTATTCATGCTTTTTCCACCAGAAAGGGCGGTGTCAGCCAGGGCATCTATGCCTCCATGAATCTGTCCTTCACCAGAGGAGATGAACAGCAGCGGGTGCAGGAAAATTTCCGGCGCATGGCGGAGGCGCTGTGTACGGACGTAAATCATATGGTATGCACTTTTCAGACCCATACCACAAACATTCGCCGGGTCTATTCTATGGATGGAGGTAAGGGGATTGTCTGTGAGAGAGGGTATACGGATGTGGACGGACTGGTGACTGACGATAAGGATCTGTGTCTGGTGTGCTTTTTTGCGGACTGTGTGCCCCTGTACTTTGTGGATCAAAAGCACGGAGCTATTGGGCTGGCCCATTCCGGATGGCGCGGAACGGCGGCAGGCATGGGCAGGCGCATGGCAGAGCGGATGGAGCAGGAATTTGGCACCAGAGCCCAGGATCTGGTGGCCGCCGTCGGCCCTTCCATCTGCCAGGACTGTTATGAGGTCAGCGAGGAGGTGGCGGAGCAGTTTCGTCAGATGGAGGTTTCCATTCCGGGGAGCCGTGAATTGCTTCAGGAACTGACTGCGCAAAAAGCCTATCCCCACTGTCAGATCTTAAGACCCGGAAAAGAGACGGGAAAATATCAGCTGGATCTGTGGCTGGCCAATCTGCTGAACCTGCGTGCGGCGGGGATTCCCCTGGCCCAGATACAGGTGACGGATGTCTGCACCTGCTGTAACAGAAATTATCTTTTTTCCCACCGGGCAAGCCAGGGGAAACGAGGCAACCTGGCGGCGTTTCTGATGATGAGGGACAGGGAATGGGCAAAGCTCTAAATAGGGAGGCTATATGGCAAATATACTGGTATGTGACGATGATAAGGAGATTGTGGAGGCCATAGATATCTATCTGTGTGAGGAGGGGTATCAGGTGTATAAGGCTTATGACGGGGAGCAGGCAGTGGAACTGCTTGCCAGGGAGCAGATCCATCTGCTGATTATGGATGTGATGATGCCCAAAATGGATGGGATCGCCGCCACCTTGAAGATCCGTGAGAGCAGCAGCATTCCCATCATCATCCTATCCGCCAAGTCCGAGGATACGGACAAGATTCTGGGGTTGAATATCGGGGCTGACGACTATGTGACCAAGCCCTTTAACCCGCTGGAACTGATGGCGAGGGTAAAGTCCAATCTGCGCCGCTATACCTCGCTGGGCAGCATGGGACAGGAGAATACGCAGACCTATCAGGCGGGTGGTCTGGTCATCAACGATGAGACCAAGGAGGTTTCCGTGGACGGGGAAACGGTAAAGCTGACCCCCATCGAGTACAATATACTGCTTCTGCTTGTGAAGAACCAGGGCCGGGTCTTTTCCATCAACCAGATCTATGAAAATATATGGAATGAGGATGCTATCGGCGCAGACAATACGGTTGCGGTACATATCCGCCATATCCGTGAAAAAATAGAGATCAACCCTCGGGAACCCCGTTATCTGAAAGTGGTCTGGGGAGTGGGCTATAAGATAGAGAAGCAGGATCAGTGATTTCAGATGGGAGTATAAATGAAGAAAAACAGGGTAAAAAGCCGACTGGCGCTGCATGTTCTGCAGCATCTTGCCGCTATTGGCATAGCGGTGATGCTGGGGATCATCGCCGTAAACTCCAATATCGTTGTGGACAATATGTATGGTGACCAGATTGGTTATCGGGTAGGCTTGATGGACAATGCGGGAGAGTTCGAGGATTCCCGTATATTTACGGATGTGTTCCGCAATGCCATCAACGATATCACCCGGCTGGCTGTTATCAAGGGGCAGCTGGAGACCAATGGACAGTTTGACGGCGCCAAGGTCATTGATGTGACTGATTTTGTGAACCGCATTTCCCGGAAAAGCAACTGTCCTATCAGCGCCGGCTATCAGCTGGACGAGTTGATTCGCTGGGGAAAATACGGTCTGGAAATCCAGACGGTGACTTTTCAGAGCAAATTTGATTTTATCGCTTATTTCGGCTATGAGAACATTTTTACCAGCTATGGATACAGCGACGATCTGGTGCAGTTTGGATTTTCGGAGGGAACGGTCTCCGATATGATTGCATGGGATATCAAGAATGAGACGGGCGGGCAGGAGGCAGAGGAGAACACCGGCATTTGGGGGAATGAGAGACTCATAACGGACTTTGACTTTATGGAACAGGAAGAAGCATATAAGCTCGTAAGAGAGTGTGTGGAAAGTTACTGGGGAATCGATTCTTTATTCAACCGTATTACCACGGAGATGGCAATGCTGGGAAAGGAGGTTTTGATTCTCGACCGGGGCGGCCAGGAGGTCATCAGCATGGAGATGCTGGTGCCCAGGTATGCCACCGTGACAGATCAATTCATTGCGGCCAGCTGCTCCAACTGGCCGGAATACTGTATGTTGGAAACCAACGTGATGGAGACCGTGGAGACGCTGGCCTACAATTATACCCTGTATCAAAACCAGAATGACCTCTATGCCCAGGGCAGGACCAACCTGCAGTTTTTCATCAGCACCACCACCAGAAGCGGGCAGGAGTATTACACCAACATGGAGGAGCATTTTGTTCGTCTCACGGACAGCGAAAAGACGGAGTATTTCCGGGGCTTAGGCAAATATGTGGTGTACTTTACCGATGCCATGCGCCTGGAGTCCAATGCGGATATCACTGAGGACGAGATGTTTGACAATGTCAGTGATTATGAGTATGCCTTTCCGGAAAATACCAAGCTCTGGATCGGCGTAAATACTGATTTCCCGATTCAGCGTGATCAATTTTACCTCGCTCGGGATACTTATAACAGTATTATTCCCCATGTGTGGCTGATTCTGATTTCCACAGGCATTTTTGTGCTGCTCTGGCTGGGGATCGGAGGATATATCAGCTATACCACCGGCAAGGAGGAAGAGGAGGGTAAGACAGTTTCCAAGCTGTACCTTTTTGACAGACTGCCCACAGAATTTGTCCTGGCGCTGCTGCTGGCGGCGGGATTTGGTCTATGGCTGTTGTTTCGGTTTATCTATGGGAACATATATGACTCGATTTTCTACCGCAGCAGCCGTGCCACATTGCAGCAGCTGGCTGTTGTGAAGCAGTATGTGCTTGCCATGATCGGAGGATTTGGGCTGTTGTCAAGCCTGACCGTCTGCCTGTTCTGGTATAGTTTTGTGAGAAGGCTGCAGTGCGGAAACCTGTGGAAAAACAGTATTTTCTTCCAGATCTGCAAGGGCATCGGCAGGGGACTAAATCAAGTGTTGGAAAATCCCAGCGCATTGATCAGAACTTTCATGCCCTACAACATTTTCCTGTTGGCAAACTTGCTCTGTGTGCTGGCCATGTATGAACTCCGGGAGGACCCGCGCAGGCTGATTCTGCTTCCTTTGCTGTGCATCGTTATTCTGGACGGGGGCGTAGGAATCTATATATTCCGCAGAAGCGCAGAGCGCAGTGAGATCATCAATGGGATTTCCAGGATCAGGGGAGGCGATATCGGCTATGTGCTGGACAGCGAACACCTGCATGGGGACAACAAGGAACTGGCAGTGTCAGTGAACAATATGGGGGACGGTATCCGCAAGGCGGTGGCCACCAGCATGAAGGATGAGAGGATGCAGGCGGATCTGATCACCAATGTTTCCCATGACATCAGGACCCCGCTGACGTCCATCATCAACTATGTGGATCTGCTAAAGAGGGAGAAAATCACACAGGAACCAGCCAGTGGCTACATTACCGTGCTGGACGCCAAAGCCCGGCGCCTGAAGCAGCTCACTGACGATCTGCTGGAGGCGTCCAAGATTTCCTCCGGCAATATCACACTGGATAACAGCAGACTGGATCTGACGGAGTTGGTGCGCCAGTCCGTGGGAGAGTTTTCGGAAAAGCTGGACGCCAGACGGCTCCAGGTCCTGATCAGCGAACCGAGCAGCCCGGCTTATATCTATGCGGATAGCCGCCGTATGTGGCGGGTGGTGGAAAACCTGTTTAACAATATCTGCAAATATGCTATGGAGGGCACCCGTGTCTATGTGGATCTGGAGAAAGCAGAGGGTGTGATTACGATGTCTGTAAAAAATATCTCTGAAACATCCCTGAATTTCAGCCCGGATGAATTGACGGAGCGCTTTGTCAGAGGGGATGTGTCCCGAAGCAGCGAGGGCAGCGGCCTGGGACTGTCCATTGCCAAAAACCTGACGGAGTTGCAGAAGGGCGAATTCCAGATCATACTGGACGGAGATCTGTTCAAGGTACTTCTGCGTTTCCATGAATATCAGGAAGCTGGGGAAGAGTTTGTTCATAACACCGCAGTGAGCGGCGGAGAAACGGAGAGCCCATAAGAATTTGAAGATATCGAAAATGCAATATGACGATTGGGAAAAAATATTAAATGAATACAATTGGGATGATGGTTTTGAAACACCGAAAAAGATTTTAGACAATCCTCATTGTGATTTGGCTTTGGCATTAAAGATTTTTTATCTTGCCGATGGGTTTGCTTATTTAGATGGATTTGCGGAAAAAACCGAATTAAAAGAATGGAAACAATTTATGCATTCTCTTTACAATGACATATTGAGTGACAAGTATAGAGAAAGCGGAAGGCGGTATGAGATACCCCTCACTAAAGTTCAAAAGTATAAATTCAGAAAAAAACAGATACCGGAGATTTTTCTGAAAGATTTATAGGCAGTGGAACACTTTTCCGAAAAGGGAGTAAATATATGGCAAACGAGGGACAAGCCGAAAGCCTGTCCCTCGTTAAGTTCTTATTACGGCGATATTAATTAGTTAACTATAAATGAGCAAATTCCGAAATATGCACAAAAAGCATAGCACATTGTCTTTGTGGCAAAGACTTTTCTATGTGATTTTGTTGTATTATCCGTATATTGCGGAATTTATGGTGTAATATTTTATATTTGCTCATTTATAGGATTTAAAATGAATTCCCGGCGGCTGTTGTAGGTCTCCACAATATTATTAATCTTCTCCGTAGTGGCTGTGGTATTGCTCAGGGAGATATCATGGTTCATAAAATCAATGATGGAAGCCATGAACTTACACATATCCGCTTCCACAAAATAGGGCTTGCTGTAGATTTCAGGGGGCAGGTAGGTCAGGTTGGTAGTGATCACCTTGTCGAAATGTCCCTGCTCGTAGGCGTGGTCAAACGCTTTGAGCCCGTCGGTAAACAGACCGAAGGTACAGCAGATATACACCCTCCGGGCATTCATCTGTTTTAATTGTTTGGCGGTGTCCAGCATACTGCCGCCGGAGGAGATCATATCGTCAATGATGATAATATCCTTGCCGTCGATATTGTCACCCAGAAATTCATGAGCTACAATGGGGTTTTTACCGTTTTCAATGGTGGAGTAATCCCGGCGCTTGTAAAACATGCCGGTATCCACCCCCAATACGGTGGCAAAATAGATGGCGCGGTCCAGGGCCCCTTCGTCGGGGCTTATGACCAGCAGATGCTCCTTGTCCACCAGCAGATCCTCCTCGGCGCTTAGCAGCGCCCGCAGGAACTGGTAGGGAGGCTGGAAGTTGTCAAAGCCGCTTAAGGGGGTGGAGTTCTGCACCCGGGGGTCGTGGGCGTCAAAGGTCACAAAATTGGCCACTCCCATATCCCGCAGCTCCTTTAGAGCGTAGGCGCAGTCCAGAGACTCCCGGCCGTTTCGCTTGTGTTGTCTTCCCTCGTACAAAAAGGGCATGATTACATTGATGCGGCGAGCCTTGCCGTTACAGGCGGCGATGATGCGCTTCAGGTCCTGATAGTGATCATCAGGGGACATATGGTTGGTATAACCGTTTATTTCATAGGTGATGCTGTGATTGCATACATCCACCAGCAGAACCAAATCTTTTCCGCGGATAGATTCATAGAATATACCTTTTGCCTCCCCTGTGCCAAAACGGGGACAGTCTGCAAGGATAAGGTAATTGTTCTCAATATATCCGTGAAAGGCGGGATCGTTTTTTACCTTTTCATTGTTGATATTGCGGCGAAATTCCACCAGATAATCGTTGATCCTGCGGGCCATCCGCTCTGCGGAGGGCAGGGCGATCAGCTTCAGAGGGGCCACAGGCATTGCGTTTTCCAACTCTCGTAAATTGGGCATTAGATTTCCTCCAAATATGTAGAAACATTGTTACTTTTCAAAGAGGGTCTGCAAGGGACGTTCCAGGCAGGCTGTGTGTGAAAAGTAACAAAACGTCTTTCAATATTTAATTTATCATTAAGGGAGTGGACACGTCAAGATTTTTCTAGTAAACTGTAGATAAAGTTGATGTTTTGGATGAGATAGTTATTGAGGTGAAGATATTATGGAAAAGGAAAAGGGACATATT
>CAMWTF010000137.1 GCA_947177105.1 uncultured Lachnospiraceae bacterium
AACCACTTTACAAATTACTGTAAATATACTATAATACAAAATACCGTTAGTACATGATTCGATCTTCCGGCAGTTATCCTGCTTGTTGTACATAGATAATTATCCATAATTTTACTGTTTTACGCAAAACGTTTTTTTGCCGGCATGACAGTTCTGCGCTTACTGCAGCGCCACATCCGAGATTTCAGAAACAGGAGTAATTCAAATTATGCGCATAGGAGATTTAGATTATCTGTACAGTTCAAAGTCATCCACAGTTCCAAATGAGGGCGAAAATGCAGAAAGTCAGGACACACCAGGACTTTCTGAAAAACAGAGGAAATGGAAAAACTGGTGGTATTATTATAAATGGTATGTAATCTGCGGCATAATTATATTGGGAATTGTCATAAATGTGATTGGAAGCCACTTAGGATTATGGACGAAAGTTCCTGATTTGCAGGTCGCATATGTTGGCAAGACGCAGCTGCCTGCCGACACTGTAGCCGCTTTGGAACATGCCTTTGCCTCTCTGGCATCCGATTTTAATGGAGACGGGGAAATCATTGTCAAAGTCAACCAGTATATTGACGGTATAGAAAGCGCCGACCCTGACTCTGCTTACTATGAATACGCCTCAGAAATTTCCCTGATCGGCGACATCTCGGATTGCGAAAGCTACTTTTTTCTGATGGATGATCCGGATCAATTCCAGCGGGATTTTCAGCTGCTTGCCTGCCCGGACGGCAGCTGCCCCGGCGATACGGATTATTCGACACAAGACAAGGTCATCCCCTGGGCGTCCTGTCCTGTCCTCGCCAACATGGAACTTGGCGGTTATTCCTCGCCCATCCTGGGAAAAGAGTTCACCGGAAGCAATCAGGAATTGCTCTCCGGGCTGTTTATCGGCAGACGCTGTTTCTTTACTGACGATGCCATGGAGCATGTCGAGCAATGCAGCGATTTATGGAACAGGCTGTACACAGGTTTTTGACTGGTTTGGAGATTATCGCAATATCGCAGGCTCAGCCTGCGATATGCAGGAAAGAGGTAAATATGAAAGCAAACAAAAACAATGTATTCAAATACTTACTTTGCATTCTCTGCATCGCCATTTTCTCGCTGGCAGGCTATTTCTTTATCTCCTCTCCAATGGAGCAGACCAGCGGGGATACCTGGGCAAATTCAGGTTACCTGAAAGTCGGCAAAAACCTGACCATCAAAAATGCAGACAATACCCTGACCCTTCTAGAGAGCAAGGATGTCCTGTCCGCAAACGGCCTGTACTATGCCACCTGGATTATGGGCGAATCTACACCCTATGTAAACAGTGAAGGCATTACCGTGGATTTGTATGATGTTCAGCTCTATCTTATTCTGAGTGAGCATAAAAATGCCGCAGAGGCCGGCAATGATATGACAAAGTGGATGGATCTGGGCAGGAACAATTACGAGGTTCTGACAGAGGAGGAAATCATCTGCAATGGACAGCCCTACGCATTGATTACCTATAACTGCGTCAGCGAAGACAATCCCTACGCCCGGGGCATATCCTCTTTCGGTGTCTGCAATAATGACGCCATATGCATTGAACTGACCTGTAGAGAAAATTTTGAAGAGGACTTGAAAAGCATACTGACCGTCTTTTTAGACAATTGTTCTTATGAGGAGCCGCATTGAGCAATTTCAAGTCCTTTTACTTTTATAAAAACTCTCTCTCATGCTTCTTAAAAAAATCAAAGTACGCTCTCACATTAGAAAGCTCCGTCCAGCGCTTCACGTCCACCGGATCCTCGTCCAGATCGTAGATCTTGGCTCCCCGCATGGACAGCAGAAAAGGAGAGTGAGTGGCAATGACAAACTGGCAGCCGAAGAACCGGGCGGAGTCCTCCAGAAAACGCAGCAACTCCTGCTGCCGCTGGGGCGACAAACTGTTCTCCGGCTCGTCCAGCAGATAAAGCCCGTTCTCCTGTATCTTTTCCGAGAAATATAAAAAAGCGCTCTCTCCGTTGGAATGCTCCCGCACATTGTCCATCAGATTGGAACGCACGTATTTGGACTGGGTCTTGGAGCGGGCCTGCACCACCTTTTTCAGCTGCTCATAATCCTCCAGGGAACGCATCTGAAAGTGAGCATACTTGTTTTCCAGATATTCCTTGAACATGCCCTCCCGCTTTTGGTCAATTCCCTCATTTAGCGACCTCAGATTCAGCATGAAATCAAACACATCATCGCTGGTGATGATCCTGCTGCGCCCCGGGATGGGCTGCTGCGTCTCAAAGCTGCAGAGCCCGGTGTAGGTCTCAAAAAAATTGCTGCGGTTGTACAAGGTGTCCCGCCGCAGCCCCAATTTTTCCCCGATCACATTCAGGGCCGTGGTCTTGCCGGAGCCGTTGCCCCCGTAAAGAATCGTCACCGGCTCAAAATCCAGCATCCGCAGATTTCGTCTGGACAAAACCTGAAAAGGGTAAAATGAATCATAGCAGGTCCGCTTCTCCCCCAGGAAAAAGTCAACCTCCTGCTCATTGGTAGGGAATGTAAAATGCGATAAGTATATCATGTACTCTCTTCTCCCTATTATGTTCTGCTTCTGTCAAAGCAGCGCTATTTCAGCCCGATTCCAGCCAGCACCTCCGTGGTGGTCAGACCCCCGTCCTGCCATGCCAGTTCCTCCAGCGGCCGAGGAACAGGAACTCTGCCGTCCAGACGTATGAGCTGATAATTCCTGCGCAGCTGCTCCTCCGCCTCCGTCAACACTTTCTGGATGGAAGGCTTCTTTATCTCGTTTTTATGCGCCAGCAATTCTTCCAGACTGCCAAACTGCCTCATCAGGCCGGCCGCCGTCTTGGGACCCACGCCCCTTATGCCCGCTATATTGTCAGCCTTATCCCCTGTCAGGGCTTTGTACGGTGCGTACTGGGACGGCTCAATTCCCAGCTTTTCCCGGATATGGGCCCCATCCCACAACAGGGTTTTCTCTCCCCTGTAGCGCAGGATGGATACATTCTCTCTGATCAGCTGAAAGAAATCGCTGTCATGGGAGGAGATGACAATCTGCATTCCATCCCCCGCCTTGGCACGGCGATTTTCTGCGTTCGAATTTTCCTGCTGGACACAGCTTTTGCCCGTGACCGGATTTCCCTGTTGGGCACAGCCCGCACTTGTCTGACTATGGGAGTCCGATTCGGCTATGCACTGTTCAGACAGTTCGCCATAAGCATACACATACGCCGCAATCTCGTCGTCCGCCTCATACTCCCGAGTCTCCCAATATGGTATTGCCATATAATGAAGCGCCCGATATACATCCGGCAGCTGAGAAAAGGGATTCTCCTCCTCCGGCGCCTGGCTGTAATCCGGGCGGTTCGCCTTATAGTCCTCTGCTATATCCCTGCGCCGGTTCTCATGCTCCCCATCAAAAATCACCGCCACATGGCTGGGCTGCACCCGCCGGATGATTTTTAACAGCGCTCCCACAAACCCCAGAGTTCCCTGTATGGCCTTGCCCTCGCGATTCACAATCCGGGCAGGCATCCCGTAGAACATCTGGAACAAGAGATTGTGTCCGTCCACCAGCAGAAGCTTTTCCTCTGTTTTCTCCATTGCATACTCCATTTTCTTGGCCCGGATCAGCCTAAGCCTGGACACAATACCTGTGTACCAATACTTATGTTCAATGCCAGATGCTGCTTCTCTCATATTATCCCAGCGCCACATCCAGCACCATCATCAGAGCAAAGCCCATAGCCACGCCGATAGTGCCGATATTGGTGTGCTCCCCGGACTGGGACTCCGGGATCAGTTCCTCCACCACCACATAGATCATGGCCCCTGCCGCAAAGGACAACAGATAGGGCAGAAAGGGCACCACCAGATTGGTCAGCAGTATGGTGACCACTGCGCCGATGGGCTCCACCAGCCCGGAGAGCATACCATAATAAAATGCCTTTCCCTTGGAGATGCCCTGTCCACTGCTTTTCAGGGGCATGGATATAATGGCCCCCTCGGGGAAATTCTGGATGGCAATACCCACCGCCAGCGCAAAAGCTCCCGCCATGGTGATACCCGTGTTGCCCATCATGGCCCCGGCAAAGGTCACGCCCACCGCCATGCCCTCCGGCAGATTGTGCAGTGTCACCGCAAAGACCAGCATGGCCGTCTTGCCCATACCGGTCTTCACCCCTTCCGGCTTGCTGCTGTCCAAATGCAGATGGGGAATCAGACTGTCCAGCACCAGCAGAAAAAACATGCCCAGCAAAAATCCCACTGTGGCAGGCACCCAGGCAATCTTGCCCTGCTCCGCCGCCATCTCGATGCCGGGAATAAGCAGCGACCACACAGAGGCGGCAATCATCACCCCGGCGGCAAAACCCAAAAGCAGCTTCTCCAGCTTTTTATTCATCTCATTCTTCATCAGGAACACCATGGCCGCGCCCAATGTGGTCCCTGCGAAAGGAATCAGCAATCCTGTTACTACCTGCATAAACGTGCTCCTACTTTCTAAATGCTCTTGTGATTAATATATGAGAATACGCCCCTCCTGTCACAACCGTCTCAGTCATGTCTGTCTTCATTCCCATAAACCTCACAGAACCGGGCCGCGAAGGCAGGCTCCTCCCCTGCCTCATACAGATGAGAGATGTCCCCAAAGGCTGTCATTCGAAAAGACGCCTTGCCCCGTCTACGCTCCTCCGTGTAGAGGGTGGTCACAGCGGTGGGAGCCGCCACCGTACCATGCCACAGCACCATGGGAGATATCCCCAGCAAATGTCCCAGCAATACACATTCTACGCCAAAATGGCAAAAAAATACCAAGGTGTCCTGATTGGACTGCTTTGTGCGGTAAATCTCCCCCTTGCGCTGGTAGCCATGTTCTGCCAGCACACTGTCAAAATTCTGCACCACCCAGTTATATTCCTCTTGAATACCAACCCGGATTTCGCCGGTGACAGGGTCTGTAGCCATGGCCTCCCGCATCATGGGCGGCGTACTCCACAGGTCACGGCGGTAGAATTCCTCCACCCCTGTCCAGTCCTGGGGCAGCCAGTCCCAGGCAATCATAGTGTGATCCGTCACATCCGGCCTCATAATCTGAGGGGCAAACTCCCGCAGCCAGGGACACACGGTGGCTGTGCGTCCCATTTTCTCCAACGTCAGGGATGCTGTATCCCTGGCCCGCCCCAGCGGGGATACATAAAAGTCCTTTACATCCAGCCGGGCTATCCTATCCGCTAAGTATGCCGCTTCACGCCAGCCTTTCTCTGTCAGGGAATCCCTCTCGTAGTCCGGGTCCCCGTGCCGTACAATAATTAGTCTCATCCTTTTATCCTCTCCACCCATTACCACCCGATATGGTTGTAGTGGGAATAGCCTTTCATCTGCTCCTGAAAACTGTCTATCTGCTGACTGATCCGTTTTCGCTCTCTCTCCGGCAGTTCCCCCTCCATCGCCTCGAACAGCCGTTTAGCCTCCTTCAGCCCATCCCTGGCCGCATCCTTATAGTTGTTGGCCAAACTGTTGGCTACAATAGTCAGCTGAGCATCTATCTCTCCCGTTTTCCGCTTAAAACCAAACATTCTGCCTCCCCTCTGTCCACTCCTGCGGACGCTTAATCCCGCCGCCGCTTATGTGTACAGGCGCCAAAATCACCGCGCCATTTCTAATAAATTTCTTCCAGATAAAATTCATCCATACAACATATTGTCCGTCCCTCTCCAAAACTTCGCTGTACCTGAGGAGGCCCTGGATAAGCTCCAGGACAAATACCTCAAATCTTTCTTTTTCATAAGCCTCTCCCGCTATCGCAAAAGTCTTTATTCCTATTATAATGGCAAGTCTCAGAAAATACAACAAAAAAGAAGCCTCCGTTCACGGCTCCTTTTCATTTCCATATAAGTTTTGTATATTTCCTATGAGCACACCGGCGCGGCGCTTTCTCCGTTTTTCTCCAGGTATTCCGCGTACTGGCGCTTGACCTCCCTGTACCTGGCCTTGGGCACGGACAATTCCTGTCCTGTGGTCAGCGTCATCACATAGCTGCTGATCTTCTGGATATAGCGCATATTTACCAGAAAGCTCTGATGGCATCTGCAGAAACCCATCCCCTCCATGACAGCCTCGATCTCGTCCATCTTCCGGTAGATACTGTATGTCTTGTCCGCTGTGTGGAAAATATTTTTATGTCTGCTGGTCTCGATATAGAAAATTTCTTCTGCCTGTAGAGTTGCCTCACCCTCCACAAATGTAAACGTCACTTGCTCCATGCCTACCTCATCGTGTATAGCCTTATAATATATTTTATGAAATCCGAGTTGACTCACACTAATCATATCGGCTGCTTATCCGCCCAGACAAGCCCTTTTGCACCAAACGACTATGGGCTTTTTATGCTTTACAGTAAATATTTCAAACAAAATTCCATAAAATCATTTTCCCAGGTTTCCGCCCGCAGGTAAAAAATATCCTCATAATCCTCCAGCGCAATCATGCCCACATTTCCGCCGCCTCCCGCTCCCGGCACTTTCATGATGGTGTCATAGCTCAGATAGACATACTCACCCTCAATCTCCAAATCTTTCAGGCACTCCTCCATCCGCTCCCCGTCAATCCGCAGATATCCGTCCACCACCTGCACTGCGGCCTGAAGCTGGGGGGAATCATTGCAGACCAGCTGCAGCTTCTCATCATACAGGGTCAGGTCCGGCAGCCGTGTGTACCGGGGATAGGAGGTAATT
>CAMWTF010000138.1 GCA_947177105.1 uncultured Lachnospiraceae bacterium
ATGTTGCAGACTGGTATGGCTGGGGAATGGTGTTCAAGACCATTATCGTGGTGGACGACTCCCTTTCCGTGTGGGTGGGCAAAAAGGCGGCCAGCGCAGGACGAAAAAACGAACTGGTCAATCTGGGGGATTATGAGCAGTTTGTCCAGCAGCTGCGCATCAAGCCCATGGCGGAGATCATACGGATGCTGGATATCCCGGAGGAGGCGGTAAACCTGACCTTTATCAGCGCCTGCATTGTGAAACGGATTATGAAACTGACAGGGGCGCAGCAGATCTGGGCGCCGGGCGTCACGCTCAGCGACGGCATGGCTTATGAGTATGCCCAGCAGAACAAGCTGCTGCAGAGCGAGCATGACTTTAACAGGGATATTCTGGCCTGTGCCATGAATATCAGCAAGCGCTATCAGGGCAGCCGCAAACGGGCGGAGACGCTGGAGAATATCACGCTGACAATCTTTGACAGCATGAAAAAAGTACACGGCATGGGGAAACGGGAGCGGCTATACCTGCAGCTGGCGGCGCTGCTCCACGACTGCGGCAAATATATCAGCATGGTTAATATCGGAGAGACCTCCTACCAGATTATCATGGCCACGGAGATGATCGGCCTGTCCCATATGGAGCGGGAGACGGTGGCCAGCGTGGTGCGTTTCAACCATACTCCCTTTATTTATTACGACCAGATGAAAACGCTGGGGACGGCCCTTACCGAGAGCGCCTATCTGACGGTGGCCAAGCTGACGGCTATTCTGCGGATTGCCAATGCGCTGGACCGGAGTCACAAGCAGAAGCTGAAAGGCGTAAAGGCGACTTTGAAGGAGGACCAGCTGGCGCTGATGGTGGAGACCCCGGAGGATATCACGCTGGAGAGAGGAATTTTTGAGGATCGGGCTGACTTTTTTCATGAGGTTTTCAGTGTGCAGCCGGTTATTAAGCAGAAGAAGCCCATGTAGGGAATCTGCGAAGCTTAAATCAGCAGGGAATCTGCGGAATTTAAATTGGGAGGCAATAAATTATGGCAGAGACAGATTTTACCAATCCAAAGTATTACAATAACCGGGAACTAAGCTGGATTCTTTTTAACCACCGGGTACTCAGCGAAGCCAGGGATAAGTCCAATCCGCTGTTTGAGAGGCTGAAATTCCTCAGTATTACCGCCTCCAACCTGGACGAGTTTTTCATGGTGCGTGTGGCATCGCTGAAGGATATGGTAAACGCGGGCTACAGCAAGAAGGATATTGCGGGCATGACCGCACAGGAACAGCTGGAAAAAATTGACGAGGCGATCCACGAATTGGTGAACCTTAAGTATTCAACCTACAACCGAAGCCTGCTTCCGCTGCTGGAGAAGGAGGGGCTTTTGGTGATCCGCCAGCATGAGCTTCTGAGCAAAGATGAGGCGGCTTATATTGACCGTTATTTTGAGGAGAATGTGTACCCGGTGCTGACCCCCATGGCGGTGGATTCCTCCCGGCCTTTCCCGTTGATCAGAAACAAATCCCTGAATATCGGCGCGCTGGTGGAGAAAAAGCACAAGCCGGAGGAACTGGAGTTTGCCACGGTACAGGTGCCCAGTGTGCTGCCCCGGATCGTGCAGCTGCCCAGAGAGATGGAGGATGGCAGGGAAGGCCCCCTGAAGGTGATTCTGCTGGAGGAGGTCATCGAGCGGAATATCCACAAGCTTTTTCTGAACTACAATGTAATCTGCGCCCACCCCTTCCGAATCATGCGCAACGCGGATCTGAGCATTGAGGAGGACGAGGCGGCGGATCTTTTGAAGGAGATCGAGAAGCAGCTGAAAAAGCGGCAGTGGGGCGAGGTGATCCGCCTGGAGGTGGAGAGCGGCGCCGACAGGCGGCTGCTGAAGATTATCCGTAAAGAACTGCATATGGGGGAGCAGAACCTGTACCTTATAGACGGCCCCCTGGACCTGACTTTTTTGATGAAAATGTACGGGCTGGAAGGCTTTGATAAGCTGAAAGCGCCGAAATATGAACCCCAGCCGGTACCGCAGCTGCCGGCGGGCTGTGATATTTTTGCCCGGATCAGAAAGGAGGATGTACTGCTGCACCATCCCTACCAGACTTTTACGCCGGTGGTGGACTTTATCCGCCAGGCGGCCCGGGATCCACAGGTGCTGGCCATCAAGCAGACCCTGTACCGGGTCAGCGGTCATTCCCCCATCATAGCGGCGCTGGCGCAGGCGGCGGAAAACGGCAAACAGGTCTCCGTGCTGGTGGAGCTTAAGGCCCGTTTTGACGAGGAGAACAATATAGTCTGGGCGAAAATGCTGGAGAAGGCAGGCTGCCATGTGATCTATGGTCTGGTGGGTCTGAAAACCCACAGCAAGATCACTTTAGTGGTGCGCCGGGAGGAGGATGGCATCCGGAGGTATGTGCATCTGGGCACCGGCAATTATAATGACGCCACCGCCAAGCTGTACACGGATGTGGGACTGCTCACCTGCAGCGAGATGATCGGCGAGGATGCCACGGCAGTGTTTAATATGCTCAGCGGCTACTCGGAGCCCCTGGGCTGGAACAAGCTGTCCCTGGCCCCCCTGTGGCTGAAGGACAGGTTCCTGTACCTGATTGGCAGGGAGGCGGACCATGCCCGGGCGGGCAAGGAGGCGCGTATCATCGCAAAGATGAATTCCCTCTGTGACAGGGATGTGATTGCCGCACTGTATGAAGCCAGCTGCGCCGGCGTCAAAATCGATCTGATTGTCAGGGGAATCTGCTGCCTTCAGACAGGGATCCCGGATGTCAGCGAGAATATCACGGTGCGGTCCATCGTGGGTAATTTTCTGGAACACAGCCGGATTTTCTATTTCCTGAATGGGGAGAATGAGGAGATTTTCTGCGGCAGTGCGGACTGGATGCCCCGGAACCTGGAGCGGCGGGTGGAGATATTGTTCCCCGTGGAGGAGCCTAAGTTAAAGGAGAAGCTGAAGGATATCCTGAGCGCCCAGCTCCGGGACAATGTCAAAGCTCATATATTGCAGCCAGACGGCACCTATACAAAAGTGGATAAGAGGGGGAAGGAGCGCTTTATCTCCCAGGAATATTTCTGCAGGGAGGCCCAGCGGGAGGCCAGGGAAGCGGCCCAGGAAACAGGAAACGGGAGCAGGCGGTTCGTGCCGGAGATCCATCGCTAAGAAACTGTTAAGCAGTATAAATTTGCATATGACGCTGGATAAAGCTTTCTATGCAAGGCGGAATGTAAAATATGCAGGAACAGCGCGGACATTGTCTTAGCTGTTCCTGTATGTGTTTTATGAATTTTTAATAATATTTTATCAAAAAAGGGATTGACAAAGCATATTATATGTCGTATAGTATGTTCAATATCAATACTATATGACATATAATATTATACAGAAGTATAGAAGTAACATATCTGGAAAGGGCACACATGAAAATTGTATTGGCATCAGGGTCCCCCAGGCGGCGGGAACTTCTGACAGGGTTGGGGCTGGATTATACGGTACTGGTCAGCGGTGTGGAGGAACATGTCACGGAAAGAGAACCCGCCAAAGTGGTGGAGGAGTTGTCGGATCAGAAAGCCCGGGATGTGCTGCAAAAACTACTTTCGGAAGTTTCCGATCGGGGAACAGACACGTGGGACTCCGCAAATGAAAATCTTCGGCAGGAATTGCAGTTTTGGGATGGCAGGGAGGGACTTCTGGTCATCGGGGCGGACACCATAGTTGCGGTGGACGGGCAGATTCTGGGGAAGCCCGCCAGTGTGAAAGACGCCGCAGAGATGCTGGGACGGCTGTCCGGCAGGCAGCACCAGGTATACACCGGTGTGACACTGTATCACCACAGCCAGGGGCAGACGCGTCGGCACAGCTTTCACGAATGCACCCAGGTGCATTTTTATCCTATGACAGAGGAGGAAATAAGCTGGTACATCTCCACTGGAGAGCCCATGGATAAGGCCGGGGCTTATGGTATCCAGGGATTGGGCAGCCGCTTTGTGAAGGCAATAGAGGGGGACTACAGCAATGTGGTGGGCCTGCCCGTTGCCAGATTGTATCAGGAGATGAAAACTATGCAGATTATGCGGTAATTCCCTGGGAAGATTTCCCTATATACTCACGAGCGATGATATTTGTCACAATGTTCTTGGAAGCTTTCACTCGTGAGTTGGGTTACTTGGCAAGTTTTTGTGATCGTCAATATATACTGCCTAATAGTTAAAATTTCCGAGTAACCTGACTACATAACGCCAGCCATATACGTTTAACCAATGAAGTACGGTAAATTCTGGCGTTATGTAGTATAAATACTTGACGGTGACTGGCAAAGGCGATATGATAAGGGCAAGAAGCGAACTTCTTTTATACTCACGTTGATCAAGAGGAGGAGATATCTTATGCATGAGTTTGACGATGCGGTATTACAGTGTTTCCTGGATAATCAGCTGCAGTTGTTCCCTGAGAAGGTGGCGGACAGCCTGGAAGAGGCCGAGGGTTTCCTGGAGGAATGCATGGCTGTCGTAGCAGACAGCAAGGAAGATGTGTTGAATTTCTTTGAAGAGGAGGGGCTTGATCTGGAGGGCGCCGGTGAGGACGAGATTCTGGAGGCAGATGAAGTGTTCGACATCGGTGACGGCAGATACCTAATTATAGAGGGCTAGTACCTCACACCTGCATCCATTATGGGTGCGGATCTCAAATTAAGGAGGAGAAAAGTATGGATTTTTTTAACAAGGTGGGCAGTACTATCAGCAACAAGAGCAAGGATGTGACCAAGAAAGCCAAGGAGATCGCTGAGATCGCCAAGCTGACCGGCCGGATTGCCGAGAAAGAGGAATCGATCAAGGGCGCATACATTGAGCTGGGCAAGTATGTGTACGAGAGCCAGAAGGAAGACGCCCCGGAGGAAGTGGCGGAGAAATTTGCCGTGATCGATGCCGCAGTGGAGGAGATCGAGGGTCTGAAGAGAGAGGTCCGCAAGCTCAAGGGCAGGCAGGAGTGCCCGGACTGCGGCAAGGAAGTAAGCTACTCCGCCGCATTCTGTTCCTATTGCGGCGCCAAGCTGCCTGAGCCTGAACCCGAAGAGGTAGTGGAAGAGGGCGAGGTTACAGAGGTGACCGAGGAAGCAGCCCAGGCCACGGAGCCTGTGGAAACGGCCTCTGAGCCTGTAGAAGAGACTGCCGGGACTGCAGAGCCTGCGGAGGAGCCTAAGACAGAGGAGATCTAGGAAGGGACATATACTGGTGATCGTTAAGTTTTTCCAATTTCCGCCCGGCACATGCGGCGTAATCTGGCAACATGCGCCGGGCAGAAAGGAAAATCTAATTGATCGTGAGTATAATACCGCGAAGTAAAGAGAATGTGCGGTAAAAAGTCCGGATATCAGTAAGGAAGAGGAAATAGAACAGCATCTGCCCAAATTATTATGATTTACTGTCAGGGCAGATGCTGGTTTTAGTTTTGGATAGAGGGACTTTCTGCTATGCGCCTGAGTTTAAGTGGTGCTCAAGGGGGAAAGTTCTTTTTTGGCATAGCGTATTTTCTCCAGCACCGATTCCGGCACACAAAGTTTGCCATAGCCGGTGCCCAGATCCAGACCGGGTTTATTGTCCCCGTGAAAATCCGAACCGCCGCTGATCAGCAGATTGTATTTTTCCGCCAAGCCGCGGATCTGGCGCTCGTCGCAGGCGTGATAGGTGCTGTAGAGGGCTTCAATGCCCATAAGGCCCGCTTCCTTCAACTCGCCCACCAGGGCCTCCAGCCGGGCGTCGCTCATGTGGTAGAGAATGGGATGGGCCAGGATGGGGATGCCGTCCGCCTCCAGGATCAGGGCAACAGCCTGGGCAGGGGTGACTTTCTCCCGTGGCACGTAATACGGACAGTGATCCCCCACATAGCGGTCAAAAGCTTCCGCCATGCTTTTGATATAGCCATGGGTCAGCATGTATTTGGCATAATGGGCCCTAGTGATTACTGCGTTTGGGAAAGCGTCTTGCAGCTTTTCGTAGGTGATATCTATGCCCGCTCCCTGCAGAAGGGTACACATCTTATGGTTGCGGGCGTCCCGGGAGGCCACAAAACCGCGGAGGTAATCTTGAAAACGGGCGTTCTGATAGTCGATATACAGCCCTACGATATGCACATCCTTTCCCTGGTACTCGCTGGAAAGTTCAATGCCGGGAATCACCTCCGGCACAGGGGAGGCGGACGAGATGCAGCCTTTATCCGGCTTTGCTGTTCGGACAGTCGGTGCCTCGTTAAGGGGAGCGGGGATGTTGGGCTTTGGGGGATGCCGGCGAAGCTGCGCGGCATAGTGCAGGGCCTCCGTAAGACCGTCCACCGTGTCATGGTCCGTCAGCGCAAAGGCCGACAGGCCCTTTTCTATGGCATAGTCCACCAGCTGGGCAGGGGTGTAGGTTCCGTCGGAACGGGTGGAATGTACATGTAAATCAACCATGGTTTTGCTCCTTTTCAATGACTAAGACCCGTCCATCACAGGGCGGGTCTTGCAGTTTGACTGTAGAGTTCTGTATTCAGGCATCATCTTCCTCGCGGTTAGCCGTGAAGACGGTGCGCTTTCTGGCCATCTCGTCGCTGGCCAGATATTCGTCGTAGGTGGTGATCTTGTCGATCAGCTGGCCCCCGGGCAGGATCTCCATGATCCGGTTGGCGGAGGTCTGTACAAACTGATGGTCATGGCAGG
>CAMWTF010000139.1 GCA_947177105.1 uncultured Lachnospiraceae bacterium
GGCCTTGGGCAGCCAGATATGCAGGGGAAAAGCCCCGGCCTTGGCCCCAAACCCCACCAGCATACAGACGCCTGCGGCGTACAGAATCTCCTTATTTTCACAGTTCCCCGCCGCCGCGGCAAGCCCGGCGATCTCCAGAGTGCCCAGCTCATGATACAACAGGAAAATCCCCATCAGCATAACCAGTCCCCCCAGAACCGCCACCGCCAGATAGGTTCCCGCCGCCCGCAGGGAGGACGCGTTTTCCTCCTGGGCCACCCACACATAGGAGGTAAAAGACATTATTTCAAAAAAGATAAAGGTAGTTATAAGATCCGCCGACAGGAACACGCCCATAGTGGCCCCAAGGGTCCACAGCAGAAACAGGTAAAAGCGGCTCACATGCCGGTGATGGGCGAAATATTCCCCCGACAGCAATGTGGTCATGAACCACATCAGCGCCGCCACCCCCCCATAGATCAGCCGCAGTCCGTCCATGGAAAAATGCAGTCCGAAGCCACAGACAGCGGGAATCGTATATTCCAGGGTCATCTCTGCGGCCTCATACAGGTGCAGCGGCATGATCCGTGAATCCCAGTAAAATACGCCTGCCAGCAGAAGGGCCAGCAGCAGTTCCCCTGTCACGGTACAGACGGCCAGAATGCGTCCAGCCCGGGAGATATCCCGGCCATGCCGCTCTCTGCCGCCTGCCCGGCCTGCTCCGTATACTGCAAGCCCCATCAAAAAGGGCAAAAATACCAGAACGGCCAGACTGAAATTACCGCCTGATGCGGTTTGCGTCTGCGCCACACCGCCGGGTCTGAATATCCTGTTTGCCATATCCGCCATATCACGCCATTGTATACCCTGCTCTATCATAGCCGCTCCTCTCCCTTAGTCCGCTTATACTTACGAAGGATTCCGTTTTCCTTTTGCCCTGTCCTATGTTGGCATTGACAATGCCACACCCTGCAGATATTCCACAAAGGGCTGGGAATGCAGCCCGAAAAGCACAATCACCGCCACAAATATCACCAGGGGCAAAAGCATCATCCACCCCGGATCACTCACATCGGGAACTGTGTCATAGTCAAATTCTTTTCCCGGAAAAAAGGCTCTCACCGAAATTGTCAGCATATAGATGGCGGTGAGCAGCGCCGATGCCAGCAGCGCCAATACCCCCACCCAGGCCAGGGGATTTTCACTGGCCACCGCCGCCTGGGCCAGCTGCCATTTGCTGACAAAACCCGCCAGCCCCGGCACACCCATCAGGGCCATGCCGCATATGGTAAAAATTGCAAAGACCCTGGGCATCTTTCGTCCCAGACCGTCCAACTCATGCACATAGCTGCGGCCCGTCTCATGCATCACTGCCCCAGCGCAGAAGAAAGAGCCGATCTTCATAAAAGAGTGGAACAGCATATGGCACAGCGCCCCGGCCAGCCCCAGGGGACTCATCAGCGCCACCCCAAACAATATATAGGAAAGGTTACTCACCGTAGACCAGGCCAGGCGGCGCTTGATATGGGTCTCCTTCAACGCCCGGCTGCAGCCGTACAGGATGGTAAAAATCACCAGCAGCAGCACCACGCTCTGGGCCCAGGTACCTCGCAGCAGCCCGGTTCCAAAGCTGTAATAGGTAATGCGCATGGTGGCGAAGGCGCCTGTGTTGACCACCGCCACCGCATGAAGCAGGGCCGTCACCGGCGTGGGAGCCACGCCCGCCCTGGGCAGCCAGCCTGAGAAGGGCCAGATGGCAGTTTTGACCCCGAACCCCAGAAAGCACAGCACATACACCAAAAGCATCATATTGGTCTTGTCCCCTATTTTGTTAAGATCCAGCACACCTCCCGGCACGAATGTGGAGGTGGTTCCATAGGACAGGATAAAGATCATGCCGATAAAAGCAAAGGCCGCGCCGCCCAGCATATAGTACAAGTAGCTGCGGCTGGCCAGCACCGCCTCCCTGGTCCGGGTATGCATGATCAGAGGCAGTGTCACCAGGCTCATCATCTCAAAGAAAAAATACATGGTCAGGATATTGTCCGCCATGGCGATTCCCAGCGTTACCCCATAGGTGATCACGTAGAACATGAAAAAGCTTTTCTCGTTGTTATCATTTTTCATGTACTCAAAAGAATATAGCGCTGCCAGAGGCCAGAGCGCCGCCGCCAGGGCCGCAAACACTTTGCCCATGCCGTCCAGGTGAAAGCTGACCCGCAGGTTTCCGGTAAAGCGGAACAGGACAAAGGCTTCTTCCGGCTGGAAGAGGAGCACGGTGAGCACCAGGATTGAATTGATCAGCACCAGGGCTTCTATATACCAGAGCATTTCTCTTCTGCCCCGGAATGGGAGCATGGGGATCAGGATGCCGCCCAGAATGGGCAGCAGCACTACTGTTATCATTACTGCTATGTGCATTGTGTATTTCTCCTTTTTCAAGAGGGTTGCTAAAGGCACGCTCCAGGGCGGATAATACTGCTGTGTTATTACAAAAGCATGTTGGAAATTATGTTGGCATATTCTATAAGGGCGTTGGGGAACAGACCCATGACCAGAGCCAGGGCTGTCAGGATCAGCAGGGGGATTAGCATGGCCGCACCGGGCTTTTTGCGCTCGGTGACAATGTCCTCGCTTTCCTGGTCCTGGCCGGGTTCTCCGGGGAAAAAGCCTTTTGTGACGAGGGGAAGGAGGTAGCCGGCGGTGAGCAGGGCGCTGATTAACAGTATAACCGGGCCCGCGTAGCTCCAGGGGCCCAAATTGGCCTCCAGAGCGCCCTGGGCCAGATACCATTTGCTCACAAAGCCGCCGGTGGGCGGAATTCCGATAAGCGTCAGGGAGAGCAGGGTGTAGCACCATAGGACTGCAGGCATTTTTTGCCCAATTCCCGTCAGTTCTTCCACTTTCGTTTTATTGCAGCAGAACAGGAAAATGCCTGCTGTCAGAAACAGGCCGCATTTTACAACTCCGTGGAAAGCCACATGGAGCAGAGCCCCTGTAAATCCTGTGGGGGAAAGCGCTGCCAGTCCAAAAAGGATGTAGGACAAATTGCTGACTGTAGAGTAGGCCAGGCGTTTTTTCAGGTTCGGTTCCCGGTAGGCCAGCAGGGATCCCATGAATATGGTTGTCAGGGACAGGGCCATCCAAGTGTACTGCACCCAGGTTCCCCGCAGGAAATCCGGTCCCACGATGTAGTAGACCACTCTGATGACCGCCAGCACGCCGGATTTTACGATGATGCCGGACAGGACTGCGGAGGCGGGAGAGGGGGCCACAGGATGGGCCGCGGGCAGCCAGGCGTGCAGGGGGAACATACCTGCCTTGGCGCCGAAGCCCACAAGCATGAGCATCACTGCCGCCAACAGAATGCCTCCGTGCTGGCCTATCACATCCTGACTCAGAATCCCGCCCGGGACAAAGATCAGGTTTGTGCAGAACCGATATAGGAAAAATATGCCAAACAGTCCCATATATGCACCGCACAGGGAGTAGAACAAATATTTCAGCGCTGCCATAATGGCCTCCCTGCTGCCACTATGCAGCACCAGAGGAAACGATGTGAGTGTCATGAGTTCATAAAACAGGTACATGGTTATCAGGTTTCCTGCGAAATCCAGGCAGACCAGCACACCGTAAAGCAACAGGTAGAAGCCGAAAAACCTCTTTTCTTCGCCCTCATGCCGCATATATCGAGCGCTGTAGATCCCCACAGGCACCCACACCGCCGTCACCAGCGTTACAAACCATCTGCCGATACCATCCACCTGGAAATATATGGGAATGTCTTTCATCAGGTAAAACAATGTAACACTTCCATCGCCGCTCCAGGCCACCCACAGAGCTAATATGGCTGCCGCCGCCAGCGCTCCTATGGCAAGGCCATGTACCGCCCCAAGACCTGGCTCACATGATAATCCATCCGGCGTTTCCCCTGCCAGAATCTGTTTTGCGCTCCCCGCACTTTGCTCTTTCGGCACATTTTGCTTTAAATGCTCCGCAAAGGACCATATTAACAAGAAGGCTCCTGCTATCCATGCCGCCAAAACAGGGCTCAATATCCACAGACTGCTCATATCTTCCTCTTTCCGCATTTTCGAAGTCCGACTTGGTTCGTGTTACCCGTCTTATCCGATTCCTTCCCGGCCCGAACCAAACTATCTTTGCTCCTGCATATCCTAAACCGCCCACTGTCAGGAGAACATCTCCAGTCCCTGCTCAATCAGCCCAATCAGAGGCTCGGAGTTCAATCCCAGCATGATATTGAGCAAAATAAACAGTATCATGGCCGCCGCCTTTATGGGCTGCTGCCTTACTGTGATTTCCCTGTAGCCCTCCGGCAATGGGGCGGGGTTTCCAGACATTGTTTCCTGGTTTTCCGTCTCTGCGGTTTTTCCATCCATGACCGGGGTTTTCATGGGTGAGTAGATGCGTATCACTGTCTTCATAAAATATACCGCGTTCAAAATGGTGCTGATGGCCAGGGCGATCAATGTGGGCAGCATCTTTATAGCATGCCCCACCGCCGCCTGGGAGAAGAACAGCTTTGAAATAAAACCCGCGAACATAGGCACACCTACCATGGACAGGGAACCTACGGTAAAGGCCACCCCCGCCAGTCTGTTGCGGTGTCCCGCACCGTCTAAATCCTTAAAATACCTGCTTTTGCCGGATGCGTCCATGATGCCGGAGGCCGCCACGAACAGCAGGGACTTGGTGGCTCCGTGGCATATCACATGGTAGATACTGGCGATCATGCCCTCCGTGGTGCCCAGACCGAAGCCCATATAGATATAACCGATCTGTGCCACCGAGGAATAGGCGATCATCCGGCGGATATCGCTTTCCCGGATGGCATCCACGGAACCCATGATCATGCCCGCGATGCCAAACACGAACAGCACATGGATCACCTTGCTGCCGCTGAATATGTCAAAACCGATGACACGATAGAATATTTTCACCAACAGGAAAATATAGCCCTTGGACACCAGAGAGGACAGAATCGCCGCCGAGGACACAGTGGAGTACCCATAGGCATCCGGCAGCCAGGTGTGAAAGGGAAACAGGGCGCTTTTGATGGCCAGTCCCACACACATCAGGCAGATGGCCACCAGCAGCGGCCTCTGGTACTGCCCGCTGGCCGCTATGGCATGGACGCTCTCCTGAATATTGCTCATGAGCAAGTGTCCGGTCAGGTCATACAAAAAGCATAGCCCCAGCAGCAAAAGGCCCGATCCCAACAGGCTCATAATCATATACCGGGTGGCCGCCTCGATGGTCCGGCCATTCTGCTTAATCATGATCAGGCCGCAGGCGGAGATGGTATTGATCTCCACAAACACATAGGCGGTGAATAGATCATTGGTATAGATCAGCGCCAGCAGGGAACAGAGCAGCAGATCCACCATAATGTAGTACAGGTTCTGCTTGGAGGCTTCGATCTCCTCTTCCCGCTCCCGGGTGCCCCCCAGCATACACAGCAGCATAATCACGCAGAAAAAGGCAGCCATCAGCGCCTCCAGTATGCCCGCCCGGATTTCGTTCCCCCAGGGGGCGGGAAAATGCCCCATGGTATAGACAAAGGCTTCCCCCGTCCGCCGCACATACCACAGCACTGCCCCGGACAGGACGCCGCACAGCACAATCACCGCCAGATTTACCCTCTTTGCCCATTTTCCTCCCAGTATAGAGGACAGGGGGCCGGAAAACAGGGAAAGGACAATGGAGAAAAAGGGGAAATTGCGAATAAAATCCATCACTTTTCCTCCTTTTTCAGCAGCGTGGAGATCTCGTCCAAATCCAGGGTGTGATACCGCCGATACAGCCGGATCGTCAAAGACAGCATCAGGGCCGTCACCGACACGGACACCACGATACCCGTCAGCACCAGGCCGCTGGGGATAGGATTCACATAAGCCTCCACGCTCTGGATGCCGTCCACCACCACCGGCGCTTTCCGCCCGTCAATATAACCTTTCAGAGCCAGAAACAGATATGTGGCCGTGTCCATGATATTCAGCCCAATAATTTTTTTGATGAGGTTCTTCTGCAAAAGCAGATTGGAAAAGCCGATGCCGAACAGGATCATGGCTACCGCCTCCCCATAATTGCGAACTAAATTTCCGAAATCCAATTTAACTCCCCCTTCAGAAGTACTAAATTCTGCACAATCCCTTTAAAGAATGCCTCTTTTCAGGCATTCTTTCAGTGCAGGATTTAGAAATTCTTGGCGGCCCACCCTCCGTGGGCCGTCTTTAGAAGTTCTTCCTGCACAGTCCCTTTAAAGAATGCCTCTTTTCGGGCATTCTTTCAGTGCAGGACTTAGAACTTCTTGGCGGCCCACCCTCCGTGGGCCGTCTTTAGAAGTTCTTCCTGCACTAGTGGCCTCCCTTGCGGAACATTACATAAAAGGTGTACATGGTGCCTGCCACCACCACACCCACACAGATATTCAGCAGCAGAATCAGTCCGCTGCTCAGAATGGCCCCCGGTGTACCCAGGGGAATCACGCTCTCAATATGGTTGGCCCCTGTGTAAAAGGAATAGGTCTTGGACAGGCAATAGCAGGCCAGCGCCCCAAAACTCATCCACTTGTATGTCTTTGCAGTAAAAAACCGCTCCGTCTTGGCAAAGCCGAAAGCGCTGACATACAGAATCAGCCCTGCGCCGATTACCGCGCCCCCGGAGAAACCGCCCCCCGGCCCCAGA
>CAMWTF010000140.1 GCA_947177105.1 uncultured Lachnospiraceae bacterium
TTCATATGCCGTACATAATCCTCCGAATCGCCCAGCCACCATGCCAAATGTGCCGGTGAAAAAACCAGTTCAATGGGGGTGGGATATACAAAGTGTCTGCAAACCTCTTCCTTCACTACGCTGAGTTCCAGCCCCTTTTTCGGCGCCTGAGCGTTCAACTCCACCACGATTTCCATAAACCGCCTTTTCTGAGCGTCGGTCATCTCCCGATTTATCACCAACAACAGATCTATGTCGCTCTTTTCCGGGTTAAAACAGCCCATGGCCAGGGAGCCATGGAGATATATGCCCCTCAGGGCATCTCCCAGGATGTCCTTTGCCGCCGAGGTAATGCTGCACAGCAAATCCTCAAAAGGTATTTTCATAGTCTCACATCCTCCCGCAGAAGCCCCAAACGCCGCTGCAGCATCTCGTATTCCTGCTCTCTGCCCTCAAACCATTCCGAATCTATATCGGCAGTCTGATTTAGGCCGACCTGCCACACTGCCTCCAGGGCTCCCTCCCTCTGTGTCATTCTGCGCCCGAAAGTCGTCTGGCAGTTTCCTCCCTCCAATGTATCATACGCCTGGAAAGACCGATTCCAATCCATCAAGTCATGCAGTCTCAACGGCTGTCCGCTGGCATTGTCAACTAACAGTCCCCAGTTTCCCCAATGCCGATCCGTATTGCCCACCAGATAGTCCAGCAGATTCATCATATGATAATCATAGGCATCCAGCTTTAAAATGTATTCACGCAAATCCACCTCATGATTCATGGCCCACACCGTAAATGCCTCCATGGATACAATGGAATATTCCCTGGAGGTCATAAGCCTGCTTACCGTCACAGGCTCCCCCTCATAATCTTCCCTCTCATACAATACCTGGAGGCATCGAAAACAGCGGCATACCCTGCTTGCCAGAAACTCCCTCTCCACCGCTTCCCTGCCGCCGCCCTTAAGCAGTTCAAAACCCTGGGCAACACGCCGCCATGCTTTGGGGAAACAACCGTTGGTTGACAGATCCGCCGCCAGTTCCCTGTTCTGCACTGTCATTTGTCTGCCCCGCAGCGCCACATCCACAAGAGCATTGTTCAAAGGATTATCATACAGATTGATTTCCTCAAAAGTCATCTGCTCCCCCTGCTGGCGCACCCAGTAAATATCCGTCAGGGACACACAGCGGTAACTCAGGGCAATCCGGGCCCTGTCCCGATCTGTCACCGCCTGGGTCACGCCGATACTTCCCAGGATTTCCTTGGCATACCGGCGATCCAGCGTCAAGACCCGGGTAGCACACCAATACCAGAAATTGGTCACATTATTGATCAATGTATCCATGTCCCCGGCCTCTTCCAGATACAGATTGCAAGGCAGGAAAGCTGGCTCATAGATCCGGCAGTTTCCCCGACTGTCCACCTGAGCCACCAGGCGTTCTCCCTGCATGATTTCATATGTTATTTTCTCCTGCATCGCCGCCATCCCTTTCAAAATACAGATATTATACGCTGCTCACCCAATCATACCAGCCTCTCTCTCCCATCCAGCACCGCCTCCGCCAGTGTATCCCCCTCATAACGCAGCTTTAAGGAAAAAAAGTCTTGCCGCTCCTCCAGCAGGCGGAAAAAAATCCTGTCTCCCTCCCAGATGGGCAGCTGCTCCACCTTCACTTTGGGAACCCACTCCAACTCCCCCTCATTGCAGGCATGCATCACTCCCGTAAAACCTTCCGCCGTATACAGGAACATATACTCCGCAGGGTAAGTATCCGTCATGAAAGTGATCACTCCCCGCAGACGGTAATCCGTCAAGGTCAGTCCCGTCTCCTCCATCACTTCCCGCAGCAGACATTCCTCCGGCGACTCCCCCTCCTCAAAATGACCGCCCACACCGATCCACTTATCCTTATTGATATCCCGCTCCTTCTTCACCCGATGCATCATCAGATAGGCATCATCCCGCTCAATATAACACAATGTAGTCAAATTCCTCGCCATATTTTTCTCCTGTTAAATTTTCCTCATGACCCATGCCCCCACTGTCCTGTCCCCTTACTCCTGTTCCTGTGCCGGGGCCTGTGTCAAATAACTGCTGACGCAGTACAGCACCTGTCCTCCATACTCCACCCGGGACCATCCCACCTCCGTGTTGATCCCGGTGCGCACCACCACATCCCCATAGCGGATAGTGGCTACCACCACCGCGTCCGGGTTGGTCACACTGGGCAGCGCCCGCAGATTGGTCTCGATCTTGGCCGTCATCAGTTCATAGCAATCGGTAAACTTGGTCTTGATTCCATCGTCCTGTGCCGCCGGATCGGGCGCAGGCTCTGGCTCTGCCACATGATAAGATAAATCTGTGGTCAGCAGATTTGTCACCGCGTAACACACCTGGTCCTGATAGACCAGCCTTGACCAGCCGCTGTCACTGATGCCCGTGCGCCGGGCCGTATCCCCGTTTTTCAGCGTCCACAGCACCGTGCTGTCCTGGCCCTGACCGGGAATATCCCGCAGATTGGTGGCCTCCTTGGCCGTCACCGTCTCCTCCACCTCCATAAAGTACATCAATGCTTCCACATCTGCGTAAGCCTGATCCGGGGCCTGTCCGTTTACAGCCTCCGCCGTCCCCTCATAGCCAAAGTACGCCACGTTCACATCCACAGGCTGGGAAATCCCCGGCAGGCTGCCTTGATTGGTATACTGCCACATGGCATGGACGCCCCCATAGGACGATTTTTCCGTCTGGGGATAGGGCAAGGCCGGATACTGGGACACCCACACCTTATAGGACTGTTCGATTCTGGCCATATCCCAATGATTGCTGCCCGTCATCGCATAGCTGGAACCGTAAAACATGGGGGTATACCCCTGCTTGTAAATCTCCTCCATAAAGGCAATGGCAATGTCTGTCCGCTTCTCTTTGCCCAGATCATAAAGCACACTGCCCTCCCGCTCGTATCCCTCGCAGTCAAAGGCCACAGGATACGTAATCTGGTACTGGGAAATATATTCCGCCACCCACAGGGCTTCTTCCCTGGCTTCCTCCTCCGTGGAGGCCGTGGAAAAGAAATACACGCCCACCTGGATGCCTGCCGCCTGGGCTTCCTGCATATTGTAACGGGCGTTAGTGTCGGCATAGATCTCCCTGTCCGAACTGCGGTACCCCACCCGGATCATGGCAAAATCTATCCCCGTCTCCGCCACCTGGCTCCAGTCTATTGTCCCCTGATACCGGGACACATCAATGCCGATGGTCACACGCTGCTGTTCCTGCACCCGCTTCGACACCAACAGCTGGGCCACATCCACCTGACTGCCCTGCTCCTGGGCCGTTGGGTCCTGGGGATCGCTTTCATCGGCTGCAGCCATATTGTCTATGGCTTCATTCACATCCAAAGAATCTTCATCCGCCTCCCCTGTGCCGCTCTCCGTTTGAGCGTCTGAAGTATTCTGAAGTGATTCCGTTGTCATACTGCCACTTTCTCCCAAGTCCTTATCTTCCTCACCTTGTCTGTGCAGCAGAACCATCACCGACAATATCACCACAATAAGGACAACTGCTACCAGCAATGGCAGCAGCTTAATCCACCCGTGAGGCTCCCTGTCCTTTTCTTCAAAATCGCGATCATAATCCATTCGTATATCCTCCATCAGCGTTCCCTGCCAGTGCCTTTTTTGCAAAACGAGTTCCGGCCCCCCCTACAATCCCTTGGCCACTTCTTTGGAGCGCAGTTTTTTTGCTTCATACAGCTGTTCATCCGCCACGCTAAGCGCCTCCTCCAGCGACATGCTGCTGCCCGGCTTTAACACACAGGCTCCGGCTGATATGGTGACATTGTATACCTTGTCGGTGCCTTCATTAAAGGACCGAAAAGCCGCATACAATGCCTCCAGCGCCTCCAGCCCTTCATCCGCTCTGTCGTAGGAGCAGACATAAGCAAATTCGTCTCCGCCGATACGTCCTGCCACGCCGTCCTTCCCGGCTGCCTCGGCCAATCTGTCGGCAATGGCTTTCAGAGAGAAATCCCCCTCCTCATGCCCATAGCGATCATTGATGATTTTCAGATTATTCATATCCGCATAGACCACCAGTACATCCTTGCCCTGCTCATGGCAGCGCTCCACCGCCTGCTGTCCCTCCTCATACAATCCACGGCGGTTCCAGATCCCGGTCAGACTGTCCGATTTGGACAGATTATCCAACGCGATATTGTTTTCCTTCAAAATAACCAGACTATCCTCCAAATCCTGCTGGATTTTCTGATTGGCGCGAAGCAGCTGAATCATCTTGGTAGCTGAACTTAAGTGATTGACCAAAAATTCCCCGCTCTCATAGATATTTTCCGTCATTTCACAGAGTATCACACCCTCCAGCACCTCATTGAAAAACAACGGAAACAGCACCATACAATCCTGCTGTATGCCATTATTATCTGTAAAAAGCTCCGCCAGCGTCTTTTTTTGCTCCATGACAGGCACTATCTGTACTTCCCCCGCTTTCAGCACCGCCTTCAGGTACAATTCCTCCGGCGCCTGAAAAGGATCGCTGACCAGATGGGTGATGGGCGACTCAAAGATATATATGCCCGCGTTCTGGACCTGGAGCCAATTCAGATTTTCCAGCAGCGTCCCATAACTCTGGTCTGTCCCCTTCTCAAACTGCAGCGTTTTCTGCACGAACATCTTCATATCAAAGCTGTCCCTCTGGCTTTGCTCCTGCATCTCCCATATCCTCTGATCCATCACTCGGATAATGCGCTGATATACCAGGGGAAACAGATCCCTCTGGGCTTTGGTATAAGCATCCCCTGTACCCAACAGTATTTTTTGCAGCTTGCGGAATACAATCATCAGGTTGTCAACATCTGCGTATGCAATCGTCTCCACATTCAGGAACTGTTCCAGCAGTCCCTTTACCTCCCAGACTCCTTCCTCCTGCTCCTCATAGATGGAGCGGATACATTTTACTAGCGCCTTAAAAGAATGCCGGAATTGCTCCACTGTTTTCTGCATATCTTCATGCTTACAACGATAAAACACATCGTCAAACCATACATCCATCATCTGCGTGTCTATGACCTGCACCCTCTGCTCCTCGTCCATATTGCCGATGGAATCTCTTCTGACAAATTTGGTGGGCAGCACTTTGCTCTGCACATTCTCTCCCTGCATTTTACGCAGTACCAGTTCCAGAGCCGCCTCCCCCAATTCCGCCGGATCCGCCCGTACAGAGGACAGCGGAGGGGACGCCTTGGCCGCCGCCTGTATATTGTCATATCCAAATACCTGCACATCCCGGCCGATCTGCAGTTTTCTGCGCTTCAGCTCCTCATACAGTCCCAGGGCAGTGTCATCATTGATACAGAACACGGCCTCCAGATCCGGGTTGCGATCCAGCAGTCTGGCAAAAGCCTCCTGGCTGTTGCGGGTCAGATTTCCGGCCTCATAGAGTCCTTCATGTACGGCCAGATCATGCTCCTTCATGACCTGGAAGAAAGCTGCCTTCCGCTCCCGGGCATCGGAATTGTCCGCCGGACCTCCGATCATACCGATCCGGGTACAGCGCTTCTGCTCAATCAGGCACTCCAACCCCTCCCTGACGCCGGAAAAATTGTCAAAGGTAACGCTGTCATAGCCCGGCAGCTGTGAAGCCACCAACACGCAGGGAATCTCCGCATACTGTTCCATCAGCTCCAACATGCGCTCCGCAGTGCTGAAACACCCAATACAGCCCGTGGCCGCCACAATAGCATCCAGGTTCTGCCGCCGGGCGTAGGACAAAATCGTTCCATACTGATATTCATATCTAAGATCCCGGTTATCCGATACATCCCGATCCACATATTTCGCCGGAAAGATAACCAGGTTCACACCCCTTCTCTTAGCCGCCTTTATCACACCCTTGCAGATGATCTTGGTAAAATCATCCATGATGCCGCTGACCAGCACTCCCACTGTGACTTTCTTCTGTTTGTTCATCATCTCTATACCTCTTACCCGCAGGCGGACTCCTGCGTAGCTTTTATTCTTATGAATACTATACGGCGAAAAGGATATAACTGTCAAGGACTGCGGCAGAAATAACACAGTGGGATATGGAAATGGCACAACCCGCAGTTGTGTTCATTTTCTATCAACAGTTGGTTGCACAAGTTTCCGGTTCATGTTATTCTTGATAAGAAGAGTATATTAAAACTAAAAAGGAGGACTGACATGCTCGCAGAATTTGCAGAACGCTTTATGCGGCTCCGCCAGGATCAAGGATACACACAACAAAAGGTTGCCGAGAGGCTGGGGGTCACTCCCCAGGCTGTTTCAAAATGGGAGAATGGCACAAGCCTGCCTGATGCCGAGATGATCCGCTCCATCGCCCAGCTGATGGACTGCTCCACAGACTACCTGCTGGATCACCAGCCTTCCACCATCTCCCGGCGGAACCTGGAATCGGTACAGAGACAGACCGAGATAGAAAATGTAATTCAGAAATCTGTTCTGGTGCTGGAAGTAGGCCGCGGGCTGGTAGATATGCTGATGGAGGAAAGCAACAACAACTATGCTTTGATTCACAGCATGCGCATGAGGCTGGGAGACCAGATGGGCATTATAATACCAGTGATCCAACTCAGAGATAATATCACTCTGGGGGAAAAAGAATATCGTATCCTGCTCCACGGCCGGGAGGTGGTGGCCC
>CAMWTF010000141.1 GCA_947177105.1 uncultured Lachnospiraceae bacterium
AGGTAGGGCCCTATGCGCCAAAGATTATCTCCATCCAGATTGATCCTGAGAAGATCGGCGATGTGGTGGGCCAGAGAGGCAAGACCATCAATGAGATCATTGCCCGTACCGGCGTGAAGATCGATATCACCGATGATGGCAAGGTATCCGTATGCGGAACTGACAGGGAGATGATGGACAAGGCTGTGGAAATGATCAAGATGATCACCACGGACTTTGAGGAAGGCCAGATCTTCAAGGGCAAGGTAGTCAGCATCAAGGAATTTGGCGCATTTATTGAGTTTGCTCCCGGCAAGGAGGGCATGGTTCATATCTCCAAGATTGCCAAGGAGAGAATCAATCGTGTGGAGGATGTGCTGACTATGGGCGATGTAGTTACCGTGGTATGTCTGGGCAAGGACAAAATGGGACGTATCAGTTTCTCCATGAAGGATGTTGCACAGGCTTAAGCACATAAGGAAGATATGCGCCACTATCAACAGTCCAGGTAGTGGCGCTTTTTATGTTTTCTTTAGAAATGTTTAGAAAGAAAACATTGTATTAGCCGTCCGCCCGGCGTAAGATTATATGGAAAGAAGTGCAGCTTAATAATAAGAGGTGGCAAGACATGAGAGAAAAAATAATGCGTTTTATGCAGGGCAGATATGGTAATGACAGGCTGGGACAGGCCATGCTGCTGGTGGCGCTGGCCTGCGTGGTGTTGTCCCTGCTTCGGATTCCTTTTATATCTACCATAGGGCTGGCAGTTTTGGCTCTGACATACTACCGTATGTTCTCCAGGCAGATTGCCAAACGGGCAGCGGAGAATCAAAAGTTTATACAGCTGGAGTGGAAGGTACGTGCAAAGCTGCAGAAGAAAAAGCAGTCTCTGGCGCAGCGCAAGACACACCGTATTTATAAATGTCCAAACTGCAGGCAGAAAATCCGTGTGCCCAGAAACAGAGGCCGTATTGCCATCAGCTGTAGGAAGTGCGGCACGGAATTTATCAGGAAAACCTGATGTGCGGAGGATGGGCCTATGTTTGGATACATTGTTGTGAACCAGCCGGAACTGCGTATCCGGGAATGGGAGATGTATCATTCCTACTATTGCGGGCTGTGCCGGGTATTGAAGGAAAAATATGGCCGGGTGGGCCAAGCTACCCTGAGCTACGACATGACCTTTCTGTTGCTGCTGCTGTCGGGGCTCTATGAGCCGGAGACAGTCTGCGGAGAGAGCCGGTGTCTTATGCACCCGGGGAAAAAGCACACGTACCGCTGCAATGAACTGACGGAGTATGTGGCGGATATGAATATGCTTCTTACAGAATATAAATGTATGGACGACTGGAAGGATGACCGAAAGCGTCTGCGTCTGCTGCTGGCCAGGATATTGGGACGCAGGACGGGAGAGAGCAGGCGGAAATATGCCCGCAAGCTGGAACAGATTGCCGCCGCCATGGAAGAATTATCCCGGGCGGAGGAGCAGGGCGTGATGGATCTGGACAAGATGGCGGGCTGTTTTGGGCGGGTCATGGCTCAGGTCGCTGCCATTCGGAAGGACGAATGGGAGGAGATGCTGCAGCGGTTTGGCTTTTATCTGGGCAAATTCATCTATCTGCTGGACGCTTATGAGGATATTGAGGAAGACCTGAAAAAGGGACGGTATAATCCTCTGAAGGAGAGATACAAAGACCCTGATTTTGAGCGGAGCTGTCGAGATATTTTGACCATGATGATGTCCGCCTGCTGCCGGGAGTTTGAGCAGCTTCCCATATTGGACAATGTGGAAATTCTGCGCAATATTCTGTATTCCGGCGTGTGGAGCCGTTATCAGATTGTCCAAAGTAAGAGAAGAAACGGAGAGCATTATGAGTGATCCCTATCAGGTGCTGGGGGTGTCCCGCAGCGCAACGGAAGAGGAAATAAAAAAAGCATACAGGGCACTGAGCCGCAGATATCACCCGGATGCCAATATAAACAATCCCAACAAAGCCCAGGCGGAGGAGAAATTCAAGGAGATCCAGGCGGCATACCAGCAGGTTATGAAGGAAAAGACCAGCGGGTATGCCGGTGGAGCAGGTTCCGGCCAGAGGCAGGGCGGCTATGACGAGCAGGATCCCTTTGGCTTTGGTGGTTTCGGGTTTGGTCCGTTCGGAAGTTTCTATGGCAGCTATGGACAGAGGCGCAGCACCGGCTATGAGGACCAGCCTCATCTGCGGGCAGCGGGAAATTATATCCGCAACGGCTATTACCGGGAGGCAAGGAACACATTGGATCAGATGGAAAGCGGAGAGAGAAATGCCAGATGGTATTATTACAGCGCCATCGCTCATTCCAGTCTGGGCAATAACGTGGCGGCTCTGGAGCACGCCCGGAGGGCGGTTGCGCTGGAACCCGGAAACAGTGATTACAGGGAATTGCAGCAGACGTTAGAGAACGGCGGCAGCTGGTATCGGCAGCGCCAAGCCGGTTATGGCTATCCCACCATGGGCGATGGCGGTATGTGCATGAAGCTCTGTGTGGCCAATATGATCTGCAATATGTGCTGCTGCGGAAGAGGATTTTTCTGTATATAAAAACAGGGCCTGCCTTATACGGCCCTGTTTTATTGCGTTAATCGGTATTTGGATGTGTAACATCCAAACTTCCCCTTACAGTGATACCATTTACCTCCACATTGGCTCCAAGTTCGATGACCAGGCATTCCCTGCCGTCGATGACGCGGGTAGAGATAAGGTCAGTGCGCTCTGGGTCCACCTTCACGACTACTTCCGGCGTCTTCACGTCAAAGGAACGGCTGTTTACCACATTGCTGACATATAGCTGGGTATCGCTGCCTGCAGTTGTGTCATAGCACTGGTCGAAAACCTCCATCTTTTCATTGGCTACACCGCTGCCTGCGAATACGGTTTTCACTTCGTTTTTGTCCAGAACCAGAGGAGCGGGGTCCTCCTTGTGTTCCTCCACCATCTCAATGATTTTCTCATGGATGTTTTTGACTGCTTCAATGCTGCAGGTCTCTCCCAGCGTCTCTTCCACCAGCATCTGGAAAGTTTCCTTCTGGCCGCCGGCGGACAGGGGCAGGGGACAGCCCAGGATCAGATCCACGAAAGCCTCCTTCAGTTCCTCGGCGTTCTTGGAATAGTATAGTACACTGTGGAGATCTGTGCTGCGGTCATTAAAGGCTGGGAACAGAAAACCGGTGTCCGGGACTCCCACTACCCAGTCCCTGATTCTGTTGTGGAAGCTGTTCTCCTCCGCATCGTAGGATAGGCCGGGCTTGGATAGGTTCACCGGGCAGATGCTGACCAGAATGTATTCATACACCTCGTCGGAGGCATCCTCCATCTCCAGCCCGTCCCGGGTGCGGCCGGGCACGTCATAGGCATCATGGATCACCAGGATCAGGTAATTGCCCACAAATTCGTAGGAATCGATGATATTCTGGTAGAACTGGTCCAATAGCTCGTCGTCTTTCAGCTTGCTGCCCAGCAGGCGCAGCAGCAGTTCCTGGGTTCCGCCCTCCTCCTCGGCTTTCAGCGGAAACTCCAAAGTGTGCAGGTTCTTGCCCAGAGAGCCGGAGAGGGTCTTTCTGAGGATCTCAAAATATTTAAACATTTCCTCCTCGGGGAGCGCCAGAAAAGCCTGCTTAAACTGGGCTTTCTTATTCTTTTCCCCGTCCACATAGCAGCCGCAGATGCGGGTGATGGAGCAGTTATTTTGAGTGAAGAGCTTCTTGATTTCGGATATTTCCTGTTTTACCATATGTACCTCGTTTCTGCATGGACACGCCACGCTTTTTCTCCTGACAGTATAAAACACTAAAATAGGAATTGTCAACAATTGCCGCCATGCTGTGCCGGCAAAAAGAAAATTGTGTTTGAAGTGGGATGAAATAAAAGCTGGAACAAAACGAAATATGTACTTGCATTCTTCTCCAAGTATATGCTATAATAATTTCGTTCAAGATTTGGACTGGTTGAAAGACTACCAGATATATTTTGGGGATATAGCTCAGTTGGGAGAGCGATACGTTCGCAACGTATAGGTCACGAGTTCGAGTCTCGCTATCTCCATTTTAAAATTGTTGAGACACTTTTTTATGCCGTTCTTTTTTCTAACTCTTCAATCCTGCTTTCAAGCTGATCTATTTTCTTTATCAGCAATCCAATGGATTCACGTTCCAATTTACATGCATTTACCTCATGCTGCATGGAATCGATGCGGCTGTTTATCCTGTCTATGCGATTGGTTAAATTTGTCTGAAGTCTGTCCATCTCCTCTAAGAGTAAGTTTTCAGACTCCGCAATCCTTGTGCTGACTACGGATTCCATCATGTTTTGCAACACTTCTAAATCTTTTTGTTCTAACATCGTACTGCCCTCCTTTATTTGATTTGTAACCTATCAGGTAATATTGGAACCAACAGGATATAGCCCAGCGTTCGCTTATGACCGTGATATTTACATAAATATAGTACCGTTTTCATTATACCAGAACCCATGGCTTTTTCAAGCCATTTATTCTCTTTTTGTATATGCAGCCGGTTTAGTACGTATTTTGACGTATGTCAGTGTAAAAAGGGGAAAAAGGAAAAAAAGGAGAGTAACTTGCGGCGGATTGCAGTTGCTGTCTGATCTGGAAGAATCGTATAATAGATAATGATAAAAAGTCAATCTGTGGAGGAAAAGGGAAAGTATGGAACAGTTGCGTATTACCGCTGCCGATGATAACGAAAAAGTATACAGGATCCTGGGGGATCTGATGAATGGGGATAAAGAATTCCAGATAATGATAACCGTGCCCGGGGGGCGGAAGGATGCAGGTGAGCTGCAGCAACCTGCCGAGGAGGTGCTGATCCAGGCTGCGGAGGAGAAGTCTACGGTAAGCGCCCCTGCCGAGAAGGTCTATGACTTAGAGCAGGATGTGACGGATATCATTCACGAGATCGGTGTACCGGCACATATCAAGGGATATCAGTACTTACGGGAGGCCATTATGATGTCCGTGCAGGAACCCACTATGATCAGTTCCATCACCAAGGTACTTTACCCCACGATTGCAAAGAGGTTCCAGACTACGCCCAGCCGGGTGGAGAGAGCAATTCGGCATGCCATCGAAGTGGCTTGGTCCCGGGGCAGGATGGAGACGTTGGACGCCCTGTTTGGCTACACGGTGAATACGGGAAAGGGTAAGCCTACCAACTCCGAATTTATAGCCCTGATTGCGGATCGTATCCGCCTGAAATACCGTGAATAGTTTGGTAAAAATTTCAGAAAAGGCTTTCCTAACTTATCAGGATGTAGTATAATCAATTTATCTACGAGAAGGTACAAATGGAGGTTAGCACATGAAAAAAATACTATTTGCGGCATCGGAAGGGGTTCCTTTTATCAAGACGGGAGGGCTGGCCGATGTGGTAGGCTCCCTGCCCAAATGCATTGACAAGGAATACTATGATGTGCGGGTGATCCTGCCCAAGTATACCTGCATGAAGCAGGAGATGAAGGATAAGCTGGAGTATGTGACGCATTTTTATATGGACTTTAACTGGACGGACGCCTATGTGGGCATACTGAAGGCCGAGGTGGATGGAATCCAGTACTATTTTATCGACAATGAGGGGTATTTTGGAGGCTTTAAGCCTTACGGGGATAATGCGCTGTTTGAGATTGAGAAGTATGCGTTCTTCTCCAAGGCGGTGCTGTCCGTACTGCCCATTCTGGACTTCAGGCCGGAACTGATCCACTGTCATGACTGGCAGACAGGGCTGATTCCCGTATATCTGAAAGAACGTTTTCAGGGCAATGATTTCTTCCGGGGGATCAAGTCGGTGATCACGATCCATAACCTGAAGTTCCAGGGCAAATGGGATCCCAAGGTGGTGCAGAGTATCACCGGGCTGCCCCAGTACTATTTCACCCCGGATAAGCTGGAGGCATACAAGGATGCCAATCTGCTCAAGGGAGGTATCGTGTTTGCGGACGCAGTGACCACGGTGAGCGACACCTATGCGGAGGAGATCAAGACCCCGTTCTACGGAGAGGGACTGGAGGGCCTGCTTAATGCCCGCAGCCGCGATCTGCGGGGAATTGTCAACGGTATCGACTATGAGGAGTTCAATCCCGAGACGGATAAATATATCGTTAAGCCCTATAACGCAGTGAATTTCCGCAAGGAGAAGGTTAAGAACAAGAGAGCGCTGCAGGAGGAACTGGGGCTGACGGTGGACGACAAGAAGATGATGATCGGCGTGGTTTCCCGTCTGACGGACCAGAAGGGCTTTGACCTGATCGCATATGTGATGGATGAACTGTGCCGGGATGATATTCAGTTGGTGATTCTGGGCACCGGTGAGGAGCGCTATGAAAATATGTTCCGTCATTTTGACTGGAAATACAGCGATAAAGTATCAGCCAATATATTCTATTCAGAGGAATTGTCCCACAAGATTTATGCATCCTGCGACGCTTTCCTGATGCCGTCCCTGTTTGAGCCCTGCGGCTTGAGCCAGCTTATGTCTCTGCGCTACGGCACGGTGCCCATTGTCAGAGAAACCGGTGGCCTGAAAGATACTGTGGAGCCTTACAACGAGTACGAGAATAAGGGCACGGGCTTCAGTTTTGCCAACTACAATGCGCATGAGATGTTGGCGGCCATCCGTTATGCGG
>CAMWTF010000142.1 GCA_947177105.1 uncultured Lachnospiraceae bacterium
GAGCAGAGGACTGAAAATCCTCGTGTCACTGGTTCGATTCCGGTTCTGGGCATTATTTTATTGTAAAAAGCGGCAGAAAAGGCAAAAACATCCTTTTTCTGCCGCTATATTTATGTTATACTTAAGACAGATATTGCATTTTACCGGATAGAGTGGAGGGAAATATGGATATAGGAGTAAATGGAAGTTGGCAGGGGCGCATCCGACGGCGCAGTGAGAAGCAGGCGGAGCGGTTCAGGCGCCGCTATCAGAGGGAACACAGGCTTTACCACGCTATAAGAGAGGATGCGGCGGATATTTTGCAGTCCTCTAATTTTCGTAAGACCAGGCAGCATGTACAGCATGGAACTATGACAGTAAACAGCCACTGTATGGACGTGGCCAAATGCAGTCTCTATCTCAGTGAAAAGCTGGCAAAGCTACATATTCGCTGTAATCGCAGGGAATTGATCCGAGGGGCGCTGCTGCATGACTATTTTCTCTATGACTGGCATGATAAGGATCATGTACAGATACACAATCTTCATGGCTTCTACCATCCGGGAATCGCTCTGAAAAATGCTTCCGCAGAATATCGGCTGACGCCCAGGGAGAGAGATATAATCAAGAAGCACATGTGGCCGCTGACGGTAGTGCCGCCCATGTGCAGGGAGGCTTGGATCGTGACAGTGGCGGATAAATGGTGTTCTACACTGGAGACTCTGCGCCTGCGCCATGGACATGGCGCCATCAGATATTTGACTGGCAGTACAAGCGAGGAGTAATAAGGGCAAGGACAGAGAGTGGAAAGTTTATTTGAACAGTTAAAAGACTATAACGGATCGGGAATTTATCCCTGTCATATGCCGGGACACAAGAGGCATGGAATGGGGGCCTTGCCGGAGTTGCTGGCAGAACTGGATATAACGGAAGTGGAGGGCTTTGACAATCTGCACCAGCCTGAGGGGATCTTGCAGGAATTGCAGCAGTATGCGGCGTCGGCCTATGGGGCGGAGGAGACCTATTATTTGGTGGGAGGCAGCACTTGTGGCATCCTCAGTGCTGTCAGCGCAGCGATTCCTAAAGGCGGCAGACTGCTGATAGCCCGCAACTGCCATAAATCCATCTACCATGCGGCATATATTCGTCAGCTACAGCTTTCCTATCTATATCCAGAACTGCTGCCTGGGGTGGATATCTGCGAGGCGATAACTGCCCGGCAAGTGCAGGAGGCGTTGGAGAGGGAACAGGATATACAAGGTGTGCTTATTGTGTCCCCCACCTATGAAGGGCGGATTGCGGAGGTGGAGGAGATTGCCCGGATTGTACATGGTTTTGGTATCCCGCTGATTGTGGATGAAGCTCACGGTGCCCATTTAGGCTTTCATCCCGCTTTTGCCCAGGGAAGCAGCCGGGCGGGAGCAGATCTGGTGGTGACCAGTGTCCATAAGACTTTGCCAGCCATGACGCAGACGGCGCTATTGCATGCGAACGGTCCGTTGGTGGATCGGCGCTTGCTTAGACGTTTTCTTAGGATTTACCAGAGCAGCAGTCCATCCTATGTGCTGATGGCCAGTATTGACAATGCCATACATCTGGCGAAGGAGGAAGGACACCGGCTTTTCCAGCGGATGCTTGAGAACTGGAGCCGTATGCTGGAGCAACTGTCGGTCTGCAAAGTTTTAACAATATGGCCTTCCATGTCACTGGAACGAGCAGAGTATCAAAGACATCAGGATATTGGAAAATTGATTATTTCCGTAAAAAATACGGGGATAACCGGACAGGAATTATACAGGGAACTGCTGGAAAAGTACGGGTTGCAGATGGAGATGGCCTGTGGCAGTTATGTGTTGGCCATGTTCACCGTTGGAGACGAAGAGCCGGGGTATGAAAGACTGACAAAGGCATTGCTGGAACTTGACAGCCGGATGCTACGGACTGGAGCCAGAGGAACAAAGTTGGCAGAGGCCGGTGAGATGAAACAGCCAGAGGGCAGCGCGATACATCAGGCAGAGGCTGATGAGATAAAGCAGATAAGGGACAGCGCGATACCCCAGACAGAGGGCAGTGCGATATCCCAGGCAGTAACCGATGGAACGAAGCGGATAGATACGGATACTGCATGGGGGACGGTGCATACCTGTCTGCGGCACAGAAAAAGCATAGCACTGTCGGATTGCTGGGATCGACCCGTGGAATGGATTGCCCTGAAAGATGCCGTGGGCAGATACGCAGGGGAGTTTGTGAATATCTATCCTCCGGGGTCCCCCATCCTGGTGCCGGGGGAGAGGCTGGAGGAGACAGATAGGCAGCTGATCGGGCACTATTTGGAAGCTGGTCTGACAGTGCAGGGCATTACCAGACAGGATGGGGAACCAGGGCTTGCAGTGCTGACAGAGCGCATGTAATAAGCGGCAAAACACGTTAATCAGTATTTGGATATTTCGCATCCAAACTTTTTAATGATAGATAAATCGATAATAGGAATTGTGGATATAGTAAATAAAAACAGGACATTTAACGAGATTGGTGTTAAAATAAAACGAGGAGCAAGAAGCGCTCTGGATAGAAAGGATTTCAGTATGAGAAAGACAAAAATAGTATGTACCATTGGACCTGCTTGTGAGACAGAGGAGAGGTTAAGGGAGTTGATGCTGGCCGGCATGGATGTAGCCAGGTTCAATTTTTCCCATGGAACCCATGAGGAGCAGAAGGCGAAGCTGGAAAAGGTGCTTAAGGTGAGGGAAGAGTTGGGGCTGCAGGTGGCGACTCTTCTGGATACCAAGGGGCCTGAGATTCGGCTAAGGGATTTCGAGGGCGGCAGAGCAGAGTTGATATCAGGACAGAAATTTGTTCTGACCACAGAGGAAATTCTGGGAAACTGTGAGCGGGCGGCCATCTCTTATAAAAATCTGAGAAAAGATATCGGTGTGGGAACCCATATTTTAATAGATGACGGTCTGATCGAAATGTGCGCGGATGAGATCACAGATACGGATATCGTCTGTACAGTCATCAACGGAGGCACAGTCTCCAACCACAAGGGGGTCAACGTACCCGGCGTGGTTTTGTCCATGCCTTATATCAGCGAGACAGACAGGGCGGATATCCTTTTTGGCATAGAGATGGGCTATGAGTTTCTGGCGGCCTCCTTTGCCAGGACCAAGGAAGATATTTTGGAGGTGCGCAGTATTCTGGACGCGCACCACTGTGATATGAAGATTATTGCCAAGATTGAGAATATGCAGGGCATTGAGAATCTGGAGGAGATTCTGGAGGTGTCCGACGGCGTGATGGTAGCCAGAGGGGATATGGGTGTGGAGATTCCCATTGAGGAGATTCCCGCCTTGCAGAAGAGAATGATCAAGATGGCGGTATCTCAGGGCAAGCATGTGATCACAGCAACCCAGATGCTGGAGTCCATGATCAAGAATCCCCGGCCCACCAGGGCGGAGGTGACGGACATCGCCAATGCCATCTATGACGGCACTACAGCCATTATGCTTTCCGGCGAGAGCGCCGCGGGGAAATATCCTGTGGAGGCGGTGGAAACCATGGCCCGCATTGCGGAGTGCGCGGAGAAGGAATTGAACTATCGGGGCAGAATGGACGAACTGGCCTTAAAAGGCAATCCGGACACGACTACGGCGATCTCCTATGCCACCTGTACCACGGCCATGGATCTGCATGCCAGCGCTATTATCACTGTGACTATGTCGGGTTTTACAGCCACAAAGGTGGCAAAATATAAACCTTCTTGCCCGATCATCAGCTGCAGCGTGAACTCTCGGGTATGTAAGCAGCTGAATCTGTTGTGGGGGTGCCAGCCCTTACTGCTGCCGGAGAAAGACGATACAGAGGAGTTGTTTGACGCAGCGGTGGAGGAGGCTAAGAAAGCCGGGTATATCAAGACCGGGGAGTTGGTGGTCATCACCGCGGGTGTGCCTCTTGGCAAATCAGGAACTACTAACATGATCAGAGTAGTTGAGGTTAAGTAGGCATTATGGGTAAAATGATATGTCTGATGGGGAAAAGTTCTTCCGGAAAAGACACTATATATAAACATCTGATGGAGGACCCAAGATTGTCGCTGCGTCCCATAGTGCCCTATACCACCCGGCCCATACGGGCCGGGGAACAGAACGGCGTGGAATATTTTTTTACGGATGAGGCAGGGTTTCGCAGGCTGCAGTCGGCGGGCAGGATTATCGAGGAGAGAGCCTACAGGACGGTTCATGGTTTATGGCGATACTTTACCGTCGCGGACGAACAGCTTGACCTGGCTGCGGCGGATTACTGCCTGATTGGCACTCTAGAGGCATATAGGAGCTTAAAGGATTACTATGGCCCGGACAGGGTTCTGCCCGTGTTGATCGAGTTGGATGACGGGGAGCGCTTGAGTAGGGCATTGGCCAGAGAACGGGCCCAGCAGCATCCCAGATATGAGGAAATGTGCCGCAGATTTTTGGCGGACAGTCAGGATTTTTCCGAGACGCGGATCAAGGGGGCGGGCATCACCAAGAGATTTCGCAACGACGAATTGGAAAGCTGCCTGGAGGCAATCTATACATATATAATGCAGGAAAATTCTTCCATAGATAAGTAAAGATAAGCGAGAATCAAAACTTAAGGCGCAACATTATTAAGCCAAATGCAGACAGGCAAATGACAGAATAAGAAATATTTGCACATTGCCGCCAGCACAGTCAATCAAATGATAGCAGATATATTCTTTAGAACCGCGGGCACCGAGAGTCAGGTCTCCATGTTCACAAAGCATTGGTGCGGTCGTCACATAAACGATATGATTATAACGCAATACCACAGGTCGGATATACGAGGGGATTGATATGGATATAAAAGTAAACCAAGTAAGCACTGCCACACCGGTGGAGAATACTGCTCCTGTCCAGCAGACGGACGGCAATTTCAAATTCACGCTGGCCAGCCACATAGAGGAGGCTGAGCTGCAGGAGAGACTCAGCGGATTGATGGAGCAGATCACCATGGAAGGGGAGAAACTGGCAAAACGCAAAGACTTGCGGGATATGAAACATTACCGGGGGCTGGTCAAGGCGTTTATGAATGAGATAATCAGCCGCTCACACTCCTTTTCCAGAGAGAATTTCCTGGACAGGAAGGGAAGACACCGTGTCTACGGCATTGTGCGGCTGGTGGATCAGAATCTGGATGATTTGGCCCAGGAACTGATGAAGGATGAGAAGGACAATCTGGCGATCCTCTCCAAGATTGGGGAAATTCGCGGATTGTTGCTGGATATATTCATGTAGAGAAGGCAGGGAGTATTAGGTACAAAAAGCAGGAGGGGGCATTATGGCAGGATTTGAAAACATCATAGGACAGGAGCAGATCAAGGCGCATCTGCAGGGGGCTCTGGAGTCTAAAAAAGTATCTCATGCCTATATTATCAACGGAGAAAAATCCTCCGGCAAGGAATTTATCGCCAGAATATTTGCCATGGCGCTGCAGTGTGAACAGGGGGACAAAGAACCCTGTAACGAGTGCCGTTCCTGTAAACAGGCGCTGTCCAAAAATCAGCCGGATATCATATATGTGAGTCATGAGAAACCCAATACGATCAGTGTGGATGATATTCGTGCGCAGGTAAACAATGACGTGGCAATCAAGCCCTATAGCAGCCGCTATAAAGTATATATCATCAATGAGGCGGAAAAGATGACACCACAGGCCCAGAACGCCATACTAAAGACATTGGAGGAGCCGCCGGAGTATGCGGTGATACTGCTGCTGGTGTCCAATGTAAACACGCTGCTCCCCACAATTTTGAGCCGCTGTGTGCTGCTGAATATGAAGCCGGTCAGGGATGCCCTGATGAAAAAGTATCTGATGGAGGAATTGCAGGTACCTGATTACAAGGCGGATGTCTGTGTGGCTTTTGCCAGGGGAAATGTGGGAAAAGCCAAGGCGCTGGCCTCCAGCGAGGACTTCGAGAATGTGAAGAGCGAGGCGCTGGGATTGCTGAAATATGTGCAGGACATGGAGATTCCGGAGATTGTCACAGCCATCAAAAAGATCGGGGAATACAGGCTGGAGGTCAACGACTATCTGGATATTCTGGCTATATGGTACAGGGACGTACTGTTGTTCAAGGCCACAGCGGATGTCAATCATCTGGTGTTCCGGGAGGAGATTCAGGCCATCCGCAAGGTGGCGGGGCGCAGCAGTTATGAGGGCATAGAAAACGTGATCCGGGCGCTGGACAAGGCGAAAAGACGTCTGGATGCCAATGTGAATTTCGATCTGACAATGGAACTGCTCTTCCTGGAAATGAAGGAAAACGGGTAAGAATTTTCCTCTTTCCATACAAGAGGGATTGTGCTAAAATGAGTGAGATACGCAAACAGGTTATACTACATAACGCCAGAATTTACCGTATAGCACTGGTTAAACGTATATAGCTGGCGTAATGTAGTCAGGTTACTCGAAAATTTTAACTGTTTAGCAGTATAAAAAGTGAGGTATATAGATGACAAAAGTAGTAGGCATAAGGTTTCGCACCGCGGGTAAAATCTATTTTTTTGACCCGCTGCATTTTGAGATAAAGCGAGGGGAAAATGTGATAGTGGAGACTGCCAGGGGTATTGAGTTCGGCACGGCAGTCAGCGATGCCAGGGAAGTGGA
>CAMWTF010000143.1 GCA_947177105.1 uncultured Lachnospiraceae bacterium
CCACATTCTCTCCCCGCTGCGCCAACTCAAACATCTCCGCCTGGTGGCTGTAAAGCCGCCGGATTCCTCTCTTCCTCAGATATCCGGCAAGCTCCGGCAGCAATTCCGCCGGATATTCCGCATATTCGGCCCCCTTGGCCATAATCGTGCGGCTGTACACAATCATCTTATCTATATCCATAATCTCCCTTTCGCCGATCCCCCACTCGTATATAAGGGTACCTTTATATATAAAGGTACCCTTAAGAGACTTGGCTAATCTTCGGAAAGTAACCTAGCACTTCTCCAGCGCCTGGGCGATATCGGCGATCAAATCCTCCTTATCCTCCAGGCCGCAGCTCATGCGCACCAGCTCCGCAGGCACACCGGCCTCCCGCAGCTGTTCGTCCGTCATCTGGCGGTGAGTGCTGGACGCCGGGTTCAGGCAGCAGGTCCGGGCATCCGCCACATGAGTTTCTATTGCCGCCATCTTCAAATTCTTCATGAATGTGCTGGCGGCCTCTCTGCCGCCCTTTAAGCCGAAAGACACCACGCCGCAGCTGCCATTTGGCAGATATTTCTGCGCCAGTTCATAGTATTTGTCCCCGGGCAGGCCGCAGTAGTTCACATAGGCCACCTTGGGATGAGATGCCAGAAACTCCGCCACAGCCTGGCCGTTTTCGCAGTGACGCTGCACCCTCACATGCAGGCTCTCCAGTCCCAGATTCAGGATAAACGCATGCTGAGGGCTCTGGATGGATCCCAGGTCCCGCATCAACTGGGCCGTACATTTGGTGATAAAAGCCCCTTCCCGGCCGAACTTCTCCGCATAGGTGATGCCGTGGTAGCTCTCATCGGGGGTACATAGCCCCGGGAACTTGTCCGCATGGGCCATCCAGTCAAACTTGCCGCTGTCCACAATACAGCCGCCCACCGCTGCGCCGTGGCCGTCCATGTATTTGGTGGTGGAGTGGGTCACGATATCCGCCCCCCACTCAAAGGGACGGCAATTAATGGGAGTGGCAAAGGTATTGTCGATAATCAAAGGCACACCATGGCTATGGGCGCATCTGGCAAACTTCTCTATGTCCAACACGGTCAGGGCCGGATTGGCGATGGTCTCACCGAACATGACCTTGGTATTGGGCTGAAAAGCGGCGTTTAACTCCTCCTCGGAGGCATCCGGGTCCACAAAAGTAGTCTCAATCCCCATCCTCTTCATGGTGACGGAGATCAGGTTAAAGGAGCCGCCGTAGATACTGCTGGAAGCCACAATGTGATCCCCGGCGCCGCAGATATTGAAAAGGGCATAGAAGGTAGCCGCCTGGCCGCTGCTGGTCAGCATGGCTGCTGTGCCGCCCTCCATCTGGCAGATCTTGGCTGCCACATGGTCGTTGGTAGGGTTCTGGAGCCGGGTATAAAAATAACCGCTGGCCTCCAAGTCAAAAAGCTTGCCCATATCCTCGCTGGTGTCATATTTAAAGGTAGTACTCTGTACGATGGGAATCTGGCGGGGCTCCCCGTTGCCCGGTGTGTAACCGCCCTGCACACAGATGCTGTTCATGTTCATGGGTTTGTCCTCCTCGGTAGCTGTTATTGTTTCGTGCGCTTCGGCGCACACTCTTTTCAGAAGAGTTGTGTCCATTGTAGCACAGTTCCCTGCAAAAAACCATTATTACTTGTTAAAAACCTCTTTATTATCCCACTCCTGCATGGCAGAGCGCTCTTCGCTTGAGTTATTCCCCTTAAGCGTATCTCCTTCCGACATGGGAACGCGGAAAACTCCCTTGAGGCTGGCTTTCTTCTGGCACACCTTATCGTAGCCTTGGTGTTGACAAAAACAAAACATCCCCCGCAGCTTCAGTCTCCGCGGGGGATTCCCATATCTTTATATTTTCTCTTTTTGCCGCCTATGGCAGACACTCCTTACAGCAGGCTCTTGTACAACTCCGTGATCTCCTCCACGCTGGTATCCCTGGGATTGCCGGGCCTGCAGGCATCATCGTAGGCGGACTGGGCCAGGAAGGGAATATCCTCCTCCTTCACAATCTCCTTGAGATTGGCAGGAATACCTACGTCCTCGGACAGCTTCTGTACGGCGTCGATGGCCGCCTGGCGGTACTCCTCCTGGGTCATGGAATCCACATTCTCAACGCCCATGGCTCTGGCGATCTCACGGTACTTCTCACCGGTTGCCTCCGCATTGTACTTCATCACGGTGGGCAGAATGATGGCATTGGCCACACCATGGGGAGTGTCATACAGCGCGCCTAAGGGATGCGCCATAGAATGCACGATGCCCAGGCCCACATTGGAAAAGCCCATGCCCGCCACATACTGGCCCAGAGCCATGTCCGTCCTGCCCTCGGGGGTGTTGTCCACCGCCCCTCTCAGGGAACGGGCAATAATCTCAATGGCTTTCAGGTGGAACATATCGGAAAGCTCCCAGGCTCCCTTGGTGATATAGCCCTCGATGGCATGGGTCAGCGCGTCCATGCCGGTGGCCGCTGTCAGCCCCTTGGGCATGGAGGCCATCATCTCCGGATCCACAAAAGCCACAACGGGAATATCCTTGGGATCCACACACACCATCTTGCGGTTCTTGGCCGCGTCGGTGATAACATAGTTGATAGTTACCTCCGCCGCCGTCCCGGCCGTGGTGGGCACAGCGAAGATGGGCACCGACTTATTGGTGGTGGGAGCCACGCCCTCCAGGCTCACCACATCCGCAAACTCCGGATTATTGATGATGATGCCGATGGCCTTGGCCGTGTCCATGGAGGAGCCGCCGCCGATGGCCACCAGGTAGTCCGCCCCGGACTTTTTATAAGCTTCCACACCCGTCTGCACATTCTCGATGGTGGGATTGGGCTTGATCTCGCTGTATAGTTCATAGGGCAGCCCTGCGCCGTCCAGCACGTCCAACACTTTCTTGGTCACACCGAATTTAACCAGGTCAGGATCCGAGCACACGAACGCCTTTTGGAAACCTCTCCCCTTAGCCTCCGCCGCGATCTCCTGAATCGCGCCCGCGCCGTGGTAAGAGGTCTCGTTTAAAACAAATCTGTTTGCCATATAAAATTCTCCTTTCTCAAATATGAGTTCCGCATATTCTGTAAATTATTATACTACTGTTTCCATATTTTAACAATAGTCAGTTACCGCCAAAGAAACAAGCGGATTTTCTTATAATTTTTCCAGAGAAATCCTATATGGCAGAAATTATTTTACAATACCGTGGGCCAGCAGGGCCTCCTTCCACACTTTGTAGGACGAGGATTTCAGAGGCAGACCATCCCGGGCCTGGCTATCCTGGAGGTTTCCTGCGGCATCCACAAAATAGGCATTCAAATCCAGATAGAAAATATGCTCTCCGTCAGCTAATGCCGCTAAACCGGTGTTGCGCTCCCTGATCTCATCGTTGTTGAATTTGGGATGCTCTGCGGTGTAGGAGGAAGTCACAGCCAGAATGGACTGGATCACAATACCCGCGTTGGGCTGCTTCTCCTGCACATGGCTCACCAGGGAACTGTAGGAGGAGAGATAGCTCTTGCGCTTTGACCCCATGTCGTTGATTCCCAGCATGATATAGACGGCGTCATATTGTCTGACATCCAGAAGGGCGTCCAGCGTGACTCCGTTCATGTCCTTGTTCAGGGCTTCGCTGACCCCCATGCCGGTTATACAAAAGTAGGTGGCGTTTTTCAAATTTCCATACATGGAAAGTCCCACGGTAAGAGAATCTCCGATAAAAAGCACATTGTCATAATAACTTTTGTCCACCGCGCCAAAGCTGCCCACGGACTGGACAATCTCCAATTCCACTGGCTCCTCCGCCAGATAATCATTGGAGGCATACCCTATGCTGCCGTAATAGTCAATGCGGTACCAGCCTGTCTCGTTACACACACCTGTGGCCTTGACTACCTGGTTCCGATACAGACCGCCAATCTTGCCTCCGTCTATGGATGGCTGGTCACGCACCCGCAGGGATGTCTGCGCATAGAGGGTCATTTCCAGTTCCGTGTAGGTATAGGGATCCACTACTTCCTCCAAGGCGTCGCCCTCCCCCGGCCCGGCTTCCTCCTCCGGCCAGACCGCCACGGGATCGCTCAGAACTACATCCTCATCGGGCAGCACTTCTTCTACCCCTATCTTCTTTGATTTATTCAGCATGAAGCCAGTTCCCGCATCTCCAGGCGAAGAAAAGAAAAGCCAGAAACACAAAACTGCCATCAACACAATCGTAGCAGCAAACAACACGCAGACTGTCGTCCCCAAAATATGCCTGTTGACACGCCAGTTCTTTGCCAGCGCTCTCTTTGCCATCTCCTCCCTCCTCTCTAAAGTCTATATTTTCATAGCGATATATGCAAAACATTTCACTTATTATACTACTTGCGTTTCTTTTTTACAACAAGGATTTGTATAAAATGACCGCAGAATGCGACAATAATAAGGCCATGCATACAGCACGGCCTTATCTTCTTCTATATTCGCACCAGTTCCCGGCAGCGGTTCAGGGCTGCATACAGCTCCTGACGGCGGGGCATGGCCAGGTTGCCGGGCAGACTCTCCCGCCCCGGGCAGAATGCGGCAAAACCGTTCTTCGCCACCTCCTCATACAGGGCCTCCACGGCCTGCTGCATGGTCTTACGCCCGTCAAAAACACGGCACTTCATATGTCTGATCATATGGGACAGGGCCGTAAGCTGCTCACTGTCCACAAGCTGCTCCACATAGCGCATATCCACGTTCTCTCTGTTGATGGAAAATCCGTCCAGCCCCATGGTCTTCATCTTGATCCGGTCATCCTTGGCAAAAGCCTGGTCCGCCTTGATAACCCGGTGAAAATCCGGCTCCTTGGCCGCCGGGGCATCCCCCAGCGTATAGGGGAACTGCTCCGCCTCCTTTTTGGCCAGAGCCGTGATCTCCACAGGGCGGTATTTGTTCATCTGCAAGATACAGTCCGCCTTGTGGAAATAGGAGCCGCAGCTGCCCGCCACCAGCACCGTGGAGATGCCGTATTTCTCATAAAGCTCCCGCACCCGGTCGATAAAGGGAATGATGGGTTCCATATCCCGGCTGACCACACGCTGCATCAACTCATCCCGAATCATAAAGTTGGTGGCGCTGGTATCCTCGTCAATCAGGAACGCTTTCGCTCCCATTTCCACGGCCTCCACCGTGGCCGCCGCCTGGGAGGTGCTGCCGCTGGCATCCTCCGTGTAAAAATGGCTGGTATCCTTGCCCCCCGGCAGGTTTCGGATAAACATGGAAATATCCGCCTGCTGGATGCTCCTTCCGTCCTCCGCCCGCAGTTTCATGGCGCTGTCATCCGTCAGCACATACTCTCTGCCGTCCCCGGCAATATGGTCATAGACGCCCTTTTCCAGGGCCTCCAGCAATGTGGACTTGCCGTGGTAGCCGCCGCCCACGATCAGTGTCACCCCCTTGCGGATGCCCATACCCCGGAGCGTCCCTTTGTGGGGCAGCTGCAAAGTCACAGCCATCTCCTGGGGGCTGGCAAAGGCCACCGCATCCTTCATGGGCTGGGAGGACACGCCGGACTTGCGGGGCAGGATGGCCCCGTCTGCCACAAAGGCCACCAGTTCCCGCTCTTTTAACTGCTGCCGGATGTAGAGTTGGTCGTCCGCCAGGTGCAGCACCTTCTCCAGGCCCTCTTTAGGACAGGCTGCTGCCAGCAGGGTCTGCTTTACACACACCGGCAGAAAGTCAAACAGGATCTTGACCAACTCCCCTGCGTTGATGGTGCGTCCGTTGGCCGGGAAACCGATCTCCATACGGATCGTGATCTGGCCGTCCGCCGGATTTACCGTGCAGGCGCTGCGCTCCAATATCTCCTGCCCCGGCTGGCTGATCCCCATGAGGCCGCTCTTGCCGGAGCCTTTTGCCTTAAAAGAATACTCCTTGATTTTTGCCGCCACCCGCCGGAGCAGATAGTCCTGAAAAGCGATGCGCCTGTGCTTTTCCCCATAACAGCCCTTGTCAAAGCCAGCCACCCGGCCCGGCACAATGAGACTCACCTTGGAGGGAGCCGCAAAGGGATCCCCCTGCACATGGTCGATGGACAGCACGTATTGCTGGAACTGGTACTGCCCCCGAGTGTCCTTGTAGGCCGGGTAACTCTTGTGGTCGATCTGTCTAAGTAATGTCTGTAGTTCTGCTGCTGATTTCATTGTTTTCCTCTCTCCTGCCCATAGGCTATTATATATTGATCGGCTTAAGCGCCAATTCTACCCCCTGCTTAAGCCTCATTGCATCTATATAATTATACTCTGTATCCCCTTCACAAAAAATGACAAACTTTTTCCGTAACGCTCTCCTTGGTCTACTCAAAAGCGGTTCCTCCCAAAATCCCTTTCATATAAAATTCATATACCTTGGCCGTCTCATATCTTACTTCGGGGAAATCGGCAAGTGAATACAGTTCGGAATCCAAACTGTCCCTGCTTTTTGTCACAAAATAAATCTGTTCTTTCATGTTATTTTTGAGATCAAGGTGCAATACATTGTGACTGGAAAAAACAAATTGGCCTCTGTGGTCTTTCCCGTTAATAAACGCAATCATCCGCTCTGCCAGAATGGGATTAATGACCCGATCCATCTCGTCAGCAAAGATCACTTTATCTTC
>CAMWTF010000144.1 GCA_947177105.1 uncultured Lachnospiraceae bacterium
CGGCACCGGCAACATGAAATTCATGCTGAACGGCTCTGTGACTCTGGGCACCAGCGACGGCGCCAATGTGGAGATTCACGAACTGGGGGGGGACGACAATATCTATATCTTTGGTGAGAAATCCGACGAAGTCATTGCCCACTATGCCAATGCGGACTACAAGCCCAAGAAGTTTTACCGGGCCAGCAAGGTCATCAAGGAGGCGGTGGACTTCATCGTGGGTGAGCAGGCCATGGCAGTGGGCCACAAGGAGAATCTGGAGCGTCTGTACAACGAGCTTCTGAACAAAGACTGGTTCATGACTCTGCTGGATCTGCGAGATTATATTAAGGTGAAAGACAGGGCGTTTAAAGATTATGAGGACAGGGCAAAGTGGAAACGCATGAGCCTGGTGAACATTGCCAAGGCAGGGTTCTTCTCCTCCGACAGAACTATCGCCGAGTATAACGAGGATATCTGGAAACTGAGATAAGCGGAGGCGGAGAGCTTTCCTCTTCAGGCAATGTCTGAGACTAGGATATGTCAGATAAGATACACTGCCTGACAGGAAAAATATATAAGCATATTTGGAAGCAAATGTAGAGGAAATATATATGGCAACAAATACTAAGAGAAATAAAAAATGCTCCAAGCGGCAGAGCGGGATACTGATGCCTATATCCAGTATCCCCTCCAGGTACGGTATCGGCGGCTTTTCCAAGGAAGCATATGCCTTTGTGGATTTCCTGGAGACGGCAGGGCAGAAGCTGTGGCAGATCCTGCCCCTGGGCCCTACCAGCTACGGGGACTCTCCTTACCAGTCCTTTTCCACTTTTGCGGGAAATCCCTATTATATCGACCTGGAGGCGCTGATCAGAGAAGGATATCTGACGGAAAAAGAGTGTGAGGCCGTGGACTATGGCAGCAATCCATCCTATGTGGATTACGAAAAAATATGGCTCACCAGATTTACGCTCCTGCGAAAAGCCTATGGAAAAGCACAAAAAGCGGGCCTGCTGCGAGAGCAGGGCTATCTGGACTTTGTGGAGGAAAATGGGAGCTGGCTGCCGGATTATGCTCTGTACATGGCCGTGAAGAGCCACTTTAAGTATGTGTGCTGGGTGGAGTGGGATGAGGACATTCGTCTGAGAAAGCCGAAGGCGCTGAAAAAGTACAGGGAGGAGCTGGCGGAGGAAATTGGCTTTTATCAGTTCCAGCAGTATCTTTTCACAACCCAGTGGAGAGCGTTGAAAGCCTACGCCAATGAAAAGGGCATCCGCATCGTGGGGGATATCCCCATCTATGTAGCATTTGACAGTGCGGACACCTGGGCCAACCCGGAACTGTTCCAGCTGGACCAGAACAATATGCCCATCGGCGTGGCAGGCTGCCCGCCGGATTCTTTCAGCGTCACCGGGCAGTTGTGGGGTAATCCGCTGTACCGCTGGGAGTATCATAAGGAGACGGGATATGCTTGGTGGATCAGCCGTATCGCCTACTGTTACCGTCTGTATGACGTGGTGCGGATCGACCATTTCCGGGGATTTGAGTCCTACTGGTTCGTGCCTTACGGGGATGAGACGGCCCAGTATGGCCATTGGGTCAAGGGGCCGGGGTATGATTTGTTCAAAGCCTTGAAGGAGGCATTGGGAGATATGGATGTGATTGCAGAGGATTTGGGCTTTTTGACCAAGGAAGTCATTGCACTGGTGAAAAAGACCGGATATCCCGGCATGAAGATTTTACAGTTCGGCTTCGGGGACGGTGCGGACAATGCCTATCTGCCCCACAATTACACCCAGAACTGCATTGTGTATACCGGCACCCACGACAACGAGACTATTCTGGGCTGGTATAAGGGGCTGAAAGCCTCAGTCCGGCGCAGTGTGAAAAAGTATCTGGACATCCGGGGCAATAAGGACATCCCCTGGTATTTTATCCGGGCGGCTTTTGCCAGCGTGGCGGATACTGCGGTGATCCCCATGCAGGACTACCTGGAGCTGGACAATGAGGGGAGAATCAACACACCCTCCACCTTGGGCGGCAACTGGGAGTGGCGGATGCTGCCGGGAGCGGCGACGCCTCAGTTGGCGGAGCGGATCAGGGAGCTTGCCGCAATCTATGGAAGAATATAGAAGGACAAATAAACAGGAGTCTGGTTTCGGCCAGACTCCTGTTTTTCAAAAGATTGTTTTACGCTTCAGCAGCCATGCATGAAATCCTTCAGGTCATGCAGAGCCATGTAAGAGTTATGATATTCCTTGCAGTAAGTCACATCCTCGTCAAACCAGTCAGGGGGCAGGAAAGACTGGGCAGCTTCGGTGCTGCCAAATTCTACCTCGGCCAACACCAAAGGAGCCAGCTCTCCCTCAAACACATCCAGTTCGATGGTCAGACTGTAGTCCTCCGGCGGGGTGGGAAAGCCGGGTTTAAAGCCGGGATTATCCAGGGGAATCAGGTAGCGGGTCTTGGACACAATCCTGCCGTCCGCCTTGTCCCGCAGATGATAATAGGCTTCCTTGCTGAGCCATAGGTTGTGCTCCTCCCGGGCCATCATGCCGCTGCCCTTGTAGGTCATATAATATTCATCGTTCTCTTTGCGCACCCGCACCACCGGGTTGGTGGACAGGTAAGCCTGCTCTATGTGGAGGCTGGGATAGCTGTCCAGGTTGTCGGGAAGGGATTTCAATGTAAATTTGCGTTCAATTTCCATAAGTGTATCTCGTTTCTGTTTAGAGTTCCGCATAGCCCCGTCCAACACACGAGCCAATTGATCAAGAACTGGCCGCTGGGGCGCCCATTTTCTGATCAGTGCGTTCTATTCATTATACCCTATTTTGCGGAGAAAAAAAAGGGTGACATGGAGAAAAAATAAAGGTATAATGGGCATAGTTCTTTGTAGTGGAGAGTGCGCAAAAGCGCATTGTGCAGTATTATACAAAAATTTAGTTTGGAGGTAGACAGATGAGCAAAATAGCAGTTTTTTTCGCAGAGGGGTATGAGGAGATCGAGGCGCTGACCGTGGTGGATATCTGCCGCAGAGCGGGCGTGGAGGTACAGATGGTGTCGGTGAGCGGTGAAAAGATCGTGAGAGGCTCCCACGGGATTGGAGTGCAGATGGACGTGAGTTTTGATGAGGTGGATTTTGACAGCCTGGATATGATTGTGCTTCCAGGCGGTATGCCAGGCACCAGAAACCTGGAGGCTCATGAGGGGCTGATGGCCCAGGTGGATGCTTTTGACCAGGCGGGTCGATATCTGGCGGCCATCTGTGCGGCTCCCAGCGTATTGGGGCACAAAGGAATCCTTCAGGGCAGGCGGGCAGGATGCTATCCCGGCTGGGAAGAGCACCTGAAGGGCGCCCAGGTGTCCATGGACGATGCCACGGTGGACGGGCATGTGATCACCGGCAGGGGCATGGGCTGCGCCATTCCTTTTTCCCTGGCCATCGTGGCACAGCTCCTGGGCCAGGAGCAGGCGGACAAGGTTGAGAGTAGCATTGTCTACCGCAGTAGATGATTAGGCTGGGTATTCATCACCGGCTGGAGTGCTTGCAGGAAACATGCGGAACTTAAATAGGAGAGATGGCAGTTATGGATAGTAAGAAGGTCGCAGATATAAATCAGGGGCTTCTGAATTTTATTCAGGAAAGTCCCAGTGTGTTTCATGTGATTGACAATATGAAAAAAAGGTTAGAGGAGGCCGGCTTTGCGGAGCGCCGGGAGCAGGACTGCTGGGAACTGCGGCCCGGCGGAGCTTACTATGTGACCCGCAACGATTCCTCTCTGATTGCGTTCCGGCTGCCCGATGCCTGTGATATGGGGGACCAGCGGCCTTTTAAGGGATACCATATTGTGGCGGCCCACAGCGATTCTCCCACCTTCAAGGTGAAGGCCCAGCCTGAGACTGTGGCGGAGAAGCAGTATGTGCGGTTGAATGTGGAGAAATACGGCGGTATGATTCTTTCCACATGGCTGGACCGTCCTCTGTCCCTGGCAGGCCGGGTGGCGGTGCGGGAGGCTGACGGCAGTGTGGGTATGCGGCTGGTGAACTTGGACAGAGATTTGCTGGTTATTCCCAATTTAGCAGTGCATATGAACCAGGAGATCAATTCGGGCTATGAATATAATCCGCAGGTGGACATGCTGCCGCTGATGGGGCTGTGGGAGGAGAACCGTGAGCAGCCGGAGTTTCCGATATCTCAGGGAGAGTCCGGCGCTCAGGCATCCCGGGAAATGTCAAAAGCCCAGTCCTCCCGGGGGGAATCCGGATCTGCGTCTCCCCAGGGCATGCTGCGCAGGGAGATAGCCCAGGCGTTGGACATACGTCCTGGGGACATTCTGGACGGAGATCTGTACCTGTATGTGAGGGAGAAGGGCCGGGTGCTGGGCCGGGAGGGCGAGTTGATTCTGAGCCCCAAGCTGGACGACCTGCAGTGCGTGTATGCGGGACTGGAGGGCTTTGTATCCAGCAGGCCGGACAAATATGCCAATGTGCTGGCTGTGTTTGACAATGAGGAGGTGGGCAGCGGCACCAGACAGGGGGCGGACTCCACATTTCTGGAGGATGTGCTGCTGCGGATACAGGAAAGCCTGGGCCGCAGCCCTTCTGTGTACCGGCAGCTGGTGGCGGAGAGTTTCCTGATCTCTGCGGACAACGCCCATGCGGTGCATCCCGCCCACCCGGATAAAGCGGATATCACCAACCGCCCCATGCTGGGGGGCGGCATCGTGATCAAGTATCATGGAGGACAAAAATATACCTCGGATGCCATGACCGCAGCCAAGATGAAGCTTTGGTGTGAGCGGGCCAAGGTGCCCTGTCAGTCTTTTGCCAACCGATCGGATATGATGGGCGGATCTACGCTGGGCAACATATCCACTTCCCACGTGTCCCTGGCCTCCGTGGACATTGGGCTGCCCCAACTGGCCATGCATTCGGCGGTGGAGACTGGCAGCAGTCGGGACACAGCCTATGCCGTGGCTGCGTTTGAACAGTTTTGGCAGGAATAGCGCAGCATAACTATGCTATAATTCAGTCCAAGAAAGGATGCAATTATATGGGAATGGCAGAATTTGAACGGAAGAAGGACGAAAAGATCAATGGCGTAATTTATGATATGTCACCTGCACCTGGATACCGACATGGGATTATTAATAACAATATTAATACAATCATTAAGATGGGATTAAAAAACAGTCTCTGTCTTGTCTTTATGGAAAATTTGGAATTTAAATATCACCCGGATGAAAATGATGATTATCTATGCCCGGATATTATGGTCATATGTGACAGGAAACATTTGAAAGGTGGATCTTATAGTGGGATTCCCAAATTTATTGTAGAAACATTAAGTCCTTCTACGGCCAAGAGAGACAAGGCAGAGAAAAAAGACATTTATGAAAAAGCTGGTGTAGAAGAATATTGGATAGTATCTCCCCAGGGAGCTGTTGAGATATACTATCTGGAAGAAGGAAAATATATCTTGGAGCAGAGTTATATTCTTCAGGATGATAAAGAAGATGAACATTATAATGCAGAAACGGAAATATGTCTAAAGGCATTTCCTCATATTAAGATGACTCTGGGTGAGATTTTTGAAGGATTGGAGTAAGGAAGAAAAATGCATCTGTCCGAGGATGCAGTGGGCGCTAATTACACAGCTTTTGCCTCATTTTCATATATTATTGGGAGAGAATAAGAAATCCGAGACACCTGAATGTTTCGGACATGGTAAAAACCGATGAGTCAAAAGCTGGAAAACATATTGAATCTGGCATTGGAGACGCCGGAGGCGGTGCGCCTGCAGACGGACAATCTGAATGTGGGCTTTGACAGCGGGAGCCGCAGTTGGGAACTGATCGTGAAGTATCATGGCAGTTTGGACGGCCTGGCATCTCTGGGAGTGTCAGTGGAGTATCTGATTAACAGTTACGCGATCCTGACTGTGCCGGAGCAGTTGGTAGAGACCGTAAGCAATATTGAAGAAATCGAATATGTGGAAAAGCCCAAGCGGTATTACTATCAGGATATAGGTCCTGCGGCGGATTCCTGCATGACGCAGGTTACGCTGCGGGACCCTTTTTTGTCCGGGGCGGGGGTTCTGGTGGCAGTGTTGGACTCAGGGATTGACTATACTCGTCCGGAATTTCAGGACAGCGCAGGTAATACGCGGATTTTGTATCTGTGGGATCAGACCATGAAACCGGAAGAAGGAAATGCAAAGCGGCAGTCTCCGGCAGGTTATGTACAGGGAGTGGAGTTTTCGGCAGAGCAGATCAATCAAGCTTTGGGGGCGGCGGGCCCCCAGGAGCGGTATATGTTGCTGCCCAGCGTGGATGTCAGCGGCCACGGCACGGCGGTGGCAGGGATTGCGGCAGGGTGTTATCCGGCATATGACAGGGGAATTGCCGGCGGGGGTGGCGGCATCCCTGGCAGTCAGTACCGGGGGACGGCACCGGCGGCGTCCCTGCTGGTAGTAAAGCTGGGGCTGCCCGGTGAGGAAGGCTTTCCTCGCACCACGGAGATCATGCGGGGCGTGACCTATGCCCTGCAAAAGTCCATGGAAATGGAGATGCCGTTGGTGATAAACCTGAGTTTTGGCAACACCTACGGTTCCCATGACGGCGGCTCTCTGCTGGAGCGCTT
>CAMWTF010000145.1 GCA_947177105.1 uncultured Lachnospiraceae bacterium
ATATCTTCTTTTTACTCGTAAATCAATCCATTTTTACCCTTTATGGATCTCGTAAAACACAAGCAAACAGCCCCCATCCTTCAAAAAGGATAATTTCATTACTTTATCCACAATAACCACTTGCCTAACACTGGCATTGCCAACATTTAGCTACTACACCATAGTCTAGTCTGTTCTTATGCATCCAAACAAATCATTTTTCAAATAGTTCTAACCAAAAATTTTTCACTGTGGCCATAGCCATATCATCTCCTGAATAAAGTTCCTTTGCCCACTTATAAGGAGTGAATTCTTTAAAGAAATCTTTTACCTTTTGTTGCTGCTCTTCATTTACCTCTACTTCCCACGCTTTTTTACCATCTGTACCTGCATGAAGGCAAGTGATCTTGTTGTCCGTAAAATATGTTAGGTATATTTCTCCGTCTTCCGGATTCTTTGCGGATACAATCTGATTTACAACCGGTATCTGATTTAATTTAAATTTGCCACTGTAAAATATATCTGTAAATGACAATCCCATATATGCACTTGGTACTTCCTCCTGTTCCTTTTGAAGCGCTTTTTTGGGTTCTTTTTCAGTTTCTTCTTGTATCCCAATAGAAAAAGGCTCTTCTATCTTTGTACTGGAAGTTGTATTCTTGTAATATTCCGCACTATTGCTATTGCCGTTTACACTCGTTACTGACATATTTCATCTCCTTATACATTTTCTACTGATGTTACAATCTTGGTTTCTCCATCTGCACTACAAGTTATACTAACCCGGTATGTGCCTCTGGAAATCTGATAAGTTTCAGTAATGGTTGTACTTCTTGTGTTGCTGGAATCTTCCCACGATTCCACATCAATCCATACACCAGAAACTTTCTTTTGCAGTGTAACTTTCACATAAGTACTGGCGACACCCGTCTTGCCTCTTACAAAGCCAGTAATTGATGCACTGAAAATGGAAAGCTCTGTACTATATGTGCTTATGCTGGTCATTCTCGAATCTATTTGTACATTCGTCTCCGCCGCATGAACAGAAACTGGAACGACCATTTCACAAAACAGCATAAAGATACAGATAACTGCTAACCTACATAATCTTTTCATTGGCAAATTCCTCCTTTCATTAACAATAACGAAATAGGACCCCCTCTTTGTTACATTTTTTATTTTTTTCATATCAATCAACCAAAATGCTATCAAATATCAGACACACTTCGTCAATATCCGAATGATCCGCCGTTAATACATAGACATATTCTCCATGTTCATAATATGTATGTACAAATCCGTCATGGTACAGCGAAATAACAATTATCTTCCCATTGATCTCTTTCATGATCTGCTGATCATATTCTATATCTGCTATTAATTTCCCTCCATCCTGAACCAGTATTTGATCCCATGTGATCATCTCTCCATTCCCATTTGTATAGGTAATATTGAACAAGCCGTACTTTTCTTGCCTGACGCACATCTTCAATATATTCCATCCAGTCCAGCAGTTCTTCCATAATGTAAAAGATCCATTTTTCTTTCATAGTAACAGAAAAATGGATCGTTCACAATTTATTTACTCATGCGTTTGTCGTGATCATCATCGGCAGCTTATCGTCAGCCGCCTGGACAACTCCCCCTGGCGAAGCCGTTTCAATCAGTACCCTCATGCCCCGTATGGGTGGCCACCAACAGCGCGCTGCCTGCACCCTGGCTGCGGATATACCGCTCCGTCCGCAGACGGCTCTCCGTATCCAACCCCCCAAAAGGCTCATCCAGCAGAATCACATCCCCCCCTGCCGCCATGGCACGGGCGATGGCCACCCGCCGTTTCATACCGCCGCTGAGTTCCCGGCAGGGCCTGTGCAAATCCTCCTCCGCAAGCAGCTGGCTCAGATGCTCAAGGGATTTTTCCCTGTCCCCGGTAACCATGTCCACATTGACCAGCGCGCTGTATTCCTCGCAGAGCCGATCCTCCTGAAAAACCATGGATATCCGACTGCCGTGGCGATCTATACCGCTCTTCGCTGTTTTTATGCTGCCGCATTCCTGTCCGTCCGGCTCCTCCAAACCGGCAATCAGCCGAAACAGTGTGGTTTTACCGCTGCCGGAGGGGCTGCGGAAATAGTAGGTTCGTCCCCTCTCATAGCTGGCTGTCACATCCTGCAGCACCGTCCTGCCGTGATAGCTTTTGCTTACATGGGTAAGTTCCAGCGCCACCCGGGCATCCGGGGACACTTTATCCTGAGAGGAAATTCCCTGCGCAATGCTTTGCGCCCCCCCGTCAATCCTGCCCTGAATCGTTTCCCGCCTTCGCCCGTTCTCCGCAGAGGACTCTATTCCTGCACCAGATCGTCCTCGAGCCTGAAGTGTTTTGCGTCTACGCCCGTTCCCTACAGGACACCTCCTCCCCTGTGCTTCAAAAACGCCTTCCCTGGTAGCCCGGCACTGGGGCTCCCAGCGCTGGAACTGCCTCCACAGGACCAACACCGCCTTTTCACAGATTACACTGGCCAGGATTGTCACCGCCGTCCAGGCCAATACCCCCGCCGTGTCCAGATAGATTTTGGACAGGTACAGCTGCTCCCCCACAGACAGGGCGGGAACGCCGATGACCTCCGCCGCCACGCCAGACTTCCAACTCATACCCACCGAGACGCGGATGGCACTGTCCAGATAGGGCTTCAGAGCAGGCCGGTAAATATAAAAAAAACGATTCCAGGTTGGAATCCTGAGTACTCTTGCCATCTCCAGCAGATGCCGGTCCACATGGCGGATACCCTCCAGAGTATTTACATAAATGTTGGGGAGCACAATACAGAAGCTGACGGCCGTGGCCAGCACACCGCTGCGCCACCAGATTAAAAAGAGTACCACGAAGGAAGCCACAGGAATGGCCTTCAGCAGAGACATAACGGGAGCCAGCGCTTCCTCCATCAGGGGAAAACGGCCGCTGGCCGTGGCCAGCAGAAGGCCCAGCGCCAATCCCGCGGCAAATCCCGCCCCGATCCGAAGCTGGGATGTTCCCACCGTCAGCCAGAAACTCCCCCTAAGGGCCCGCTCCCCCAGCGCCCACGCAGTCTCCAGCGGCCCCACCAGCAGAATGCGGTTGCCCACCAGCCAGGCCGCCAGCTGCCATACCAGGATCCAGGCGGCTGCGATGATCACTCTTTTACTATACTTTCCGATAATTCTTTTCATCAATCTCTTTCCGGTCTGTTCTTCCGCTCTATAAGCATTTGGCAATGGGTTCCGATTTATTCAGGTCAGGGGACATAGTAAAAGTCCTCCCCCGGCACCTTTCCTCCCACCGACGCGGGATCCTGCTCAAACAGCGCCTGCAGATAGCCCGACAGGGCCTGCCGCATCTCTTCGCCGTCTATATAAGTGATATTGCACTGGGGAATCGCTTTCCGGGCAATGGGTTCCTTAGCTATGATTTCCGCTGCCACCACCAGCTGGGCCCCTTTGTCCGGATCTTCCTGTATGGCCCGGACGCTGGCGGCGTGTTCCTCCAAAAAGCTTTGCACCACCCCTGGGTGCTCCTGCAAAAAGGCATTCCGCACCACGGTCACACCGGTGACCATGCTGCTGCCGCCCTCCCCCTGCGCCAGGTTCCACTGCTGGTTCATGTCCAGCACCACCCCCAGTTCCTCATTCTGGGCGCAGGCCACGGTGACAAAGGGCTGGGGCAGCAGCCCTGCGGCCTGGGGCTGCTCTGCCAGCAGCGCCGCCACCTCCGTAGCCTCAGACCGGTATTCCAGGGTACACTCGGACGGGTCGATGCCGTTAGCCCTCAGTAGGTATTGCAGCACATAGTCCGGGGTGGTTCCCTTGCCTGTGAGGTAGACGGTTCTGCCCCGCAGGCTCTCCATGCTGTCGATGGTATTGTCCCCGGACACCAGGTACAATACCCCCAAGGTGTTGATGTCAATGACGGAGATGCCTCCCTCCGTCTTGTTGTACAGCACACTGGCCACGTTGGCGGGAATCAGCGCGATATCCAACTCTCCCTTGATCATAAGCGGCAGCAGTTCATCCGCCGCCACAGCCATGGTAAACTCGTACTCCTGCGCCGCCTGTCCGCCCTGAGCCTGTTCCTGCAAAAACACCAGCCCCATGGAGGTGGGGCCCTTCAGGCCGCCGACGCGCACGGCGACAGGTTCCTCCTGCTGCCCGCAGCCCGCAAGCGCCCCCAACAGCAATACCGCCATAACCGCCAATATCAGCATTCTCTTGCCGAACGCCTCTTTTACCCCTTGTCTCATAGCCCATCCTCCGAAAAATAATTTATCCGACACTCTGTGTCTTACATTCATTGCTGACTTTGGACATTATAGCATATTTTTTATATATTTTCCACACACTTCATCCATATTCCTTTTGGGGTATCTTCTGTTTTGTCCGGCGCACCGGCAATAACCGGAAAAAGGGCGTTTCCGCCCTATTCCAAAATCCTCACCACCGCATTATCTTTCAGATCCTGGGAGGCTGTCAGTATAATCTGTGTCTCCTCCGACAAAGAAGCGGATTCGACAGCTGCATATCGGCTGTTTTGGTCTGCCACATCCACGTATAGGATGCTGGCGTGCCACTCCACCCCCAGAATACCGTTCTGCTGCCGCAGAATATAAACATAATTGCTGCCGTTGCTGTCCTGGCGCAGCGCGGACAGAGGTATCACCAGACTATAATTTTCCGACTGCCAGGTGCTTTCCAGCGTGACCTGCTGCCCCAGTTCCATCCCCTGGTCCGTCACATCCAATTGGATCAGAATACTGCCGTCCTCCTGGGGCTCCATATAGCTGACAACTCCCTCCTTGCTCTGCTTGCCCCCGCTGACCGTCTCATATTTCATCTGCATCCGGGTGCCCTCGGACACATACCTTGCCTGCTCCTTGGAAAGCCTGGCCTGGAGCAGCCGCAGCCCGTCGTCCGGGGTGTAAAGTAACTGGGCCGTGTCCGGGGTACGCTGTCCGATTCCCACACACAGCTGGGTGATCCTGCCGCCCTCCCGGGCACAGATCCACCCCTCCCCATCTATCAACTCCTGCAGCTTCCGGATCTCACCCTCCAGATATGTCTGCTCCAATTTGGCCAAGTCAGCCGCCGCCTGATAATTTCCTTCCTGCGCCGTTTGGGCATCGTCCACGGTGCGCTGGGCCGCCTGCAGGCCGTCCGCATAGGCCAGATGAGCATCCTCCGCCGCCTGGAGCGCCGAGGTTACCGCTTGTTCCTGCTGGTCTATCTGGGACTGCAGCTGGCGGACCAATGCTTCCAGTTCCACGCACTGCTGGCTGATGGCGGATATATCTGGTCCCGAAGCTGCATTGTCCCCGCCGCTGACCGTGGGTGTCCCGTTCCCCGTCTGACCATTCTGCCCAGGGTTCCCGGCGTTCTGCTGCCTCCTCGCTTGTTCTTCCTGTGCCTGCTCCAGATTTCTTTGGGCCTGCCCCAGATCTTTTTTGGCCTGCTCCAGGTCCTTGCGCAGATTATCCAGCGTCGTCTGAGCCCTGAGAAGTTCTCCTCCGGCCCGGGTTGTGTGCAATTCCCCCGCATGCCTTGCCCTCTCATAATCCTCCAATGCCCGAGTCAGGGACTGGGCATTTTCCTGTATGCTGCGCGCATTTAGGCTCTCCGTCTCCCGCTGCTGAAGCAGTTGTCTCTGCCGCTCCAACTCCTTTTCGGCGAGAATGTGCTCCAGATCCTCCACATCCAGCTGCAGCAGCGCATCCCCCGCCTGGAAACTGTCCCCCTTCTGCACGGCTATGGAGGCCACCCGCAGCCCTGACGGGGCATAGATGCCATACTCCTGTCCTGTCTCCACAGCGCCCACCACAGACACAGGATGATACAGGGACATCTCTCTGGGAACGGTGGCTGTCACCTGGGGAAGTCCCGCCGTATAGATGCCCTTGGTCACCAGGCTGCATATGCCCATCAACAATAAAAATATGATAAATCCGGTAATTACCGCTTTCCTCTTTTTATCCATTTTCCGTCCTCATTCTACTATACTATAGGCCGCATGTTCCCTTACAAAGGGGCTCTTACGCCTTCAGGCCCGATGTGACAATCCCCTGCTCCAGCGCGTCGTGGAATATGGCGAATACAAACAGAGATACCGTCAAAGTGATCACGCTGGCCGCACAGGCGTAACCCGCCTGGTCCATGGCGATCTCCGGCAGGTACAGGGACAGAGGCCACAGAGACTTATCCTGCAAAAAGGTCAGCGGCTCCTCCATCATGTTCCAGCTCTCCAGAAAGCTCAGGATCATCGCCGCCAGGATGCCGCCCTGAGCCACCGGCAGCCCCACCCGCACAAAGCTCTGCCACTCACCGGCCCCGTCCACCCGGGCCGCCTCCAATAGTTCCGCCGGGATTCCGGTGAAGCTCCGGTAGATCAGAAACACGGGAAAGGTGGAGAATATGGCGGGCAAGACCACCGCCCACCGAGTGTTTATCAGCCCCGCGTCCTGCAATACCAGATATTTGGACAACATGGTTACCTGAAAGGGCAGCAGCATCAAAATCACATACAGCGAAAACAACACACGCTTTCCCCGAAACCGATATACGGCAAAAGCCCAGGCCGCCGGCACGGCGATCTCCAGCTGTCCCAGCAG
>CAMWTF010000146.1 GCA_947177105.1 uncultured Lachnospiraceae bacterium
ACTGGGGATTTCCTTCCAGAAAGGACAGCTTTGAGGCATACCTGAATAGTTCCTATGTACCCAATGGAAAATACACGCCCAAGGACTTCGGGGGCACAACATCCTTCGGATATAAAAGAAATCCTACGGAAGAGGATTTTGCCATTATCCGGCGCCTGGTGGATACATCCCTGTACCAGACCTGGGGACATAACGGCAATACCGTTCGTAATATTGTAGAGGAAGAAGCGGATATGTACTTTTCCGGAGATGCCACCATAGAGGAGACGGTGAAAAAGATCCAGAGCCGGGTGATCCTGTACCTGAACGAGTTTTAGAATTAAGCGTATTTCAGGCGGTTATCCCCTGTGGAATAACCGCCTGCAAATTGTATTTTTCACTCTGCCTTCCCTTATTCTGCTACTTACTGTATGACTGCTCTACCACCTGCGCATACGCTTCAAAATCGTCTATTTTTCCATAGAGTTTCATATCCATACAGGCTTCCATATTTTCCTCGCAGAAAGTACGGATTATCGCCGCCACTGTCTTAATGCCATCAAGCGTGGTATTTCCTTGACAGACATCTCCTATTTTCCATTTTATAAACTGGCTGTAATTGGGATGACTTCCCCTGTGAACAAATTCGCCTGCCCCGTGTGAGGGCAGCATCAGACAGTTCCATGTCTCATTATACTCCTCACCCAAGTCCGCCTCATTACAGTCAAAAATTTCCGTTAATACCTCCACCGGGATCACATGATGAGCCTGCTTGTCCCTGGCAGCCTCTTCCCCGTATTCATTTATATAATTTGTTCTCAGATTTCTTCGGTCCATAACTTTTACCCCTTCTTTCCTGATCAGAATTGTTTTGCATCAACTAGATTATGGGAACCGGCAATACCGCACGGCAAAGCGGATATACAACCTGCTGCCCTGAGGATACAAAACAGGGCGCATCAAATCCATTGTTCTCCATAAATGACTGCTTATAAGGGATAAAAGACTTGTATATAATCAGAATTACGCTGCTGTCGGCAGTATCACCTCAAACACATTTTTCCCCTCTCTGCGGCAATAGCTGATACTCCCTCCATGCTTTTCCACAATAATTCTGGAGATCGCCAGTCCCAGCCCGGCGCCGCCGTCGGTTTTCCTGGAAAAATCTCCCCGGGAAAAAGCATGAAACATCTGTCCGGCAAAGGCCCTGTCAACCTACTCGCCGTCATCTGAGACAGCCAGGTGCGCTTTCCCACTTTCACCGGACAATGACACCTCGATAGCTTTTCCCGTCTTGTTGTACCTCAGTGCGTTAGAAAGCAGATTGGATATGACTCTCGAAAAAAGATCCATATCCGCCGAAACCAGGATCCCCGTGTCGGGAATGTCTATCACAAAGTCATATCCCGCCTCCGCGATCTCGTCATAGTATTCCACGCAGAGCTGACGCAAAAGCTCACACAGATTCACGGTCTCCAGGTGCAGCCCATAGTCTGGATTGTCCATTTTCAGCATCGTAAACATGTCGCCGGACAGCTTTTCCACTCTGTCCGCCTTGCGGTCAATGGTGCGATAGACACTCTCTATCCTCTCCTTTGGCACAAGTCCTGCCTCCAGAGCATTCGCATAGCTTTTTATGGTCGCAATGGGCGTCCTGATATCATGAGACAATTCCAGCAGCATCTGATTTTTCTTCCGGATCAGAAGCTCCCTCTGGGCTTTCTCGTCCTCCAGCTGCTGCGCCATCAGATTGAAGGTTTCAACGATTTTTTCAAACTCGGCCTCGGTCTTGATGTCTATCCTGGCCCCGCTGTTGCCGGATTTCAGATCCTCCATTCCCGCCATGATTCTGTCCAGGGGATTTTTGATTTTCCGCTTCAGGTAAAGGCTGATCAGCAAAATCTCCAGAAAGACACTGGGGAAAAACAGGATAAAAATGTCAGGAAGGCCATAGTCCTCCACATAATTCAAATTCACCGTCGCATTGACCTGCATAACTGTCCTGTCGTAAAAGCAGAGGAATTTTTTCTGGCTGTTTTCCGGCTGTATGAAAAAGCCAATATACACCGTATCTCCATAGGGGGCTGTAAGCTCTAGCAGATCCCGGGCGGAATACGTTTCCCTGTGGTTCTTTTTCTCCCCATATACCCGGATCACATGATAAAATCCGTCCTGGTCCTGCCCCTTTTGACCGCCTTCTTCCAGCTCCTCCACCCAGCCCCCCATCTTCTGCAGGATTTCAATGCCTGACACGTTCCCGCTCTCGTCAACGATCTGATAGGGATAGAGATTGGCGGGATTGCCCTCCCCGATGAGCACAGCCTCCAGCAGAAGATAGGCGGCAAAGGTAAAGAACAAAACCACGACATACAGAATAAAGCTGCCGATCAGCTTGGTAAAAATACTTTTTTTCAGTCTCAAGGCTTCACTCCTTCTCCAGCTTATAACCCAGTCCCTTTATGGTTTTCAGTATCTTCGGCAATCTGGGATTATCCTCGATTTTGGAGCGGAGATTGCTGATGTGTACCATAACCGTGTTGTCATCGGCAATATATCCACTGTCCCAGGCATAGTCAAAAATCTGCTGCTTGGTGAAAATCCGGCCCCTGTTTCGCATAAACAGTTCCAGTATCATAAACTCCGTCCTGGTGAGTTCGATAGGACTGCCTCCCTTTGTGACCACACCCTCGGAGCGGTTCAGAACAAGGTCAAAACACCGAAGCTCCTCCTTTGGGCCAGAGCCATCCTCCTGATAGTCATAGCAGCGGCGAAGCTGCGCCTTGATTCTCGCTACCACCACCATGGGGTTGTAGGGCTTGGTGATATAGTCGTCGGCTCCCAGGCCCAGCCCCAGGATCTTATCGTAATCCTCTCCTCTGGCGGTAAACATAATGGCGGGTACATGGCTCTTTTCCCGAATCCGCTTCAGCACGGCAAAGCCGTCCAGTCCCGGCATCATGATATCCAGCAGGACCAGATGAGGCTTCTCGCTCCTAAACAGCTCCAAGGCTGTAATGCCATTATCCGCCTTGATCAGCCTGATATTTTCCCTCTCGGTGTAAAGTTCCAGAGCGTCTAAAAGCTCTGTCTCATCATCCGCCGCAAGCACCTTGTACTCCATATCTATACCCTCCGATTTAGAGTTTTGCATAGATCAGATCAATTACCGATATTGAGAAGTCAAATCCGTCTTTCCAATCGGGACTGAGTCTGTCCAGAATCATGCACTGGGCCATACCCGTCTTATAATACTTTGCAGAGCCGCCGGCATAGTCACTGATAGCGTCCAGGTAAGTACTGCCAAACTGCTCAGGAACCAGCATTTTGTAAACACATGCCTCTATATAGCGGGCCGTTCCCTCCACCCTGGTGTAGTAATCCTCCAGGGCGATTACCTCCGAAGAAAGCAGCAGCCTTCTCTCCTCGTCAAGTTCCTTATATTTTACGATGCATTCCTTTATCTTGTCAACATCCTCCGCTTTCACCGCATCCTCCAGCAGCTGGGCCTGCTGCCGGAACAGAGATACCGCCTGGGGATTGGCGTCCGCCTCTCCGGCAATGATACCCTCATCTGCCTCGGCGGGACAGATGGCGCTGATGTTTTCTGGGAAGTGGGTGCTCTGGTAGCAGTGAAATGCCTCATGCCAGAGCGTTGCGATATGTTCCTCCGCGCCATACTCCATTGCGCCCATGCTCATCAGGTTCAGCAGCGAAGACATCTTTTGTACGGTGGGTGTAAGCACCTCATAGTGATCGCCTACAGGGTAGGCGGTGGCGGCGATGAAATTGATGACCGCCTTGCGCTTCTCTATGCTGTACCCGTCCCCCTCCCACACAAGCACATAGTCCTGCTCGCCGTCGTAAAACGCCACCGGGTAGTCCGTGAGGGCAAATCCCGCAAAACCTATATTGCCGCCCTGTTCCTCCAGGGCCACTGCCCTTTGGTAGATGGCAAGATCCTCCTTAGAGAGTCCATAGGTCCCCGTGACAATAACTCCTATGACAAGAGCTATGCCTGTAAAAACCACAATTGCTTTTCTCATATTTTCTTATCTCCTTAATTTTAGTTCCGCATGTCCCCTCCCGGCACACATGGCCGGTGATCCTCATCCGGCCGCTTGGACGTCCGGCCGTGGATCAGCGCGCCATCCGGTCAGATGTTGTTTTGTAAATAAATAGCAGTACTGTATACACATAGATCGCCAGCAGGCCCGTCAGAAGCACATGGGCGTCCACCCTCCCGCCATAGAGGATCTTTCCCGCCTGGGCCTGTACTTCGTGAAGATTCGGTATCAGTTTCAGCGCATATCTGATCAAATCTCCCCCGAAGCCGCCCACCATGTCCTTCAGCAGACCCAGCAGGCTGTGGAAAATCCCTGCAAAGGCAGCTCCGGCGGCAATGGCCCCTGCCGCGAATTTAGGGACAATGACGCTGAGCAGGCTCGTCAGCAGGCTCACGGCTGCAGCATTGATTCCCAAGATCAGATAGGCGGGGAACAGCCGCCACAGTTGATCCGCCTGAAGGTGCATCAGCATAAAAACCAGCATGGCTGCAAAGAGAATCGCCTCCGATACCAGCCCTGAGAGCACATTGGCAAGGGCCAGTTCGCCGTGATAGCGCCACTGAGGTACTTTCCGAATCCATACCAGATGGCTTGTATGCCGCTGGTACTCGTTTGGAATCGTACACAGGCTCATGACCACAGCCAGCATACAGTTGATGGCATTTACAACAGTCAGCATAATAGGACCCAGAATCCTGTAATCTGTGACGGCCACGCCGTTTATGGACAAGGACCCCGTTCCCGTCCCAAAGAGCAAGAGAATCAGGACGCCGATTGCCGAGACGATATATAAATCCTTGCGGCGGATTTTTTCTTTAAAAGCTGTTGCCATGATTGTCATACGTTTGTACCTCCCACTAATTCCAGAAAAATCTCCTCAAGACTTTTGGCGTTGGTATCGGCCTTGTTCCAGGCTCCCATCCGCACACCCTTTTTAATGATAATCCCCCTGTCGCAAATCCGCTCGATATCGCTTAAAATATGGGAATTGATGAGAATTGTCCTGCCCCCGTTTTTCAGCCTTCCGATAAGCTGCATCATTTCCAGCCTTCCCAGAGCGTCCAGCCCCGCAGTGGGTTCATCGAGGATCAGCAGATCCGGATCACCCAACAGCGCCTGCGCAAGAGCAAGCCTCTGCAGCATACCCTTGGAGTAGTTTTTCACTCTCGTCCTGCTGTTTTCAAGGCCCACCGTGTCAAGCAGCTTTGCTATTTCCGCCCTGCGCCCGGATTTGGGAATCCTCTGGATGCCCGCATAATAGTCAAGCGCCTCATAGCCTGTGAGAAATGGGGGAAAATACGGCGTCTCGGGCGAATATCCGATTCTGACCCCCTCCGCGACCTTTATCTGGCCGCTGTCAACCGCCGTAAGTCCCAGGATCATTTTGATAGTGGTGGTTTTCCCCGCGCCGTTGCTCCCCAGGAAGGCGAATATTTCCCCCCTTTCAACACTAAAGCTCAAGTTGTTTACCACACATTTCTTTTTGTACGATTTTGTGAGATTTGTACATTCCAGCATATCTGACTCCTCCTGCCAATAGATTTTACCTTTGTCTCCTCCTGTAACGCTTACATCATACAACACCAAGCTAAAATACAGTTAAGAGCAACCTTAAGATAGGCTTAAGTTTGGACGTAAAACTTCCAAATACTGATTGGTGCAATATCGCATGCAAAGCTGGAGTTTGGTCAAGCCAAACTCCAGCTTTGCATGTAGAGGAAAGATTGAAAATACTTGATGTATTGTGGTATAATGAGCAAAACGCCCTGCGTTTAGCTCTCTTGAATTGTATGTGCGCTGAAGCGCACGAAATCACGGTATAATGAGCAAAACGCCCTGCGTTTAGCTCTTTTGAACAGGAGGCGTCACTTATGGGAATTTATCTGAATCCGGGAAACAAAGGATTTTGGGAGTCAATCCGCTCCAAAATATATGTGGATAAAACAGGACTGATCTCATGTACAAATGAACGCGTCAACACGGAAGAAAAATATATCTGCGTCAGCAGGCCAAGGCGTTTTGGGAAATCCATGGCACTGAAAATGCTCGCCGCCTACTACAGTCGTGGATGCAGTTCGGCGGATTTGTTTAGGGGGTACAGGATTGAGAATGACCCCACATTTCAGGAACACCTGAATCAGTATGATGTTATCTTTTTGAATATGCAGCAGTTTCTGATCGAAGCGGATTCCGGCAATATCACACAATATCTGGAGCAGGAGGTACTCAGGGAACTTCGGGAAGAATATGGCGGGATTTTTGATCGTCCGGACATACGGCTGGCCACTGCGCTGAGGGATATATTTGTGAAAACGGACCGACCGTTTATTTTTCTGATTGATGAATGGGACTGTGTGATGCGTGAGCGGCAGGAATCGGAGTCGCTGCAGAAGCAATACCTCGACTTTCTGAGGAATCTTTTGAAAGACCAGCCCTATGTCGCGCTGGCATATATGACGGGTATTCTTCCCGTAAAGAAATATGGGCTCCATTCCGCACTGAAT
>CAMWTF010000147.1 GCA_947177105.1 uncultured Lachnospiraceae bacterium
CCCTAAGTATCTTGTTTACCACACTCAGGACCCGGGCCATCAGGCTCCAGCCTCCGAGGCGTTCCAGTCGCTGGCGCATTTCATGCACGTCCACATTCTCCAGATACTCGTAATCCATGGCCATGCTCTTTCTATTCAGGGGCTGACCCTGTATCTCCTGCATATATTCCAGTTTCCTGTTAAAGAACATGACCAGAATACCCTCTGCAGCCTGCATCAGGAATGTGCCCGCCACGCCAATTGCCACATAGCGCAGCAGCAGCCGGGTACCCACCCCCGCGTAAACAGCATCCACCAGCATACCGGTCAGAACCACTGTAATAAAGGGCCGCACTGCCGTGAAAACGGACAGGCCCACCAGACTGATCAGCACATCCTTGTGCTTTTCCGAAAGACTGCCCAACAGGACAAATATATTCTTCCAATCCTTCCTACTCATCAAACACACCCCTTTCCTGCACCTTGGCCTCATAGGCGTCATCCATCAGGCGGCTTTTGCGTTTCCGCTCATTCTCTTCCTTATAATATTGGCTCTGCACCTCAAAAAGCTGCGCATAGCGCGTATTACGGGCCAACAGGCTCTCATGGGTGCCCTCCTCTATGATCTCCCCATGCTCCAAAAGCAGGATCCGGTCGCAGAACCTGGTGCTGGAAAGCCGGTGGGAAATATAGACACTGGTTTTATTTTCCATTGCTTTTCCATAATTTATATAAAGCTCATTTTCGGCTATGGGGTCCAGCGCCGCCGTAGGTTCATCCAGTATCACCAGCGGCGTATTCTGGTAGAGGGTTCTGGCAAAAAGCATTTTCTGCTTTTCTCCGCCGGAAAAGTCTACGGAATTTTTGTTGATTTCCCGGACCAACAGTGATTTTCCCCCTGCCGCCATTTTTTGGTACACAGTGTCAAAGCCCGATAATTCCAGGGCCTCTTTCAGTCTATGTCTGTCTATGTCCTCCGGGGCCTGCCCTGCCAGGTTTTCATCCAGCGTCAGCGCCAGCATTGTGGAATCCTGAAACAGCACGGATACCAGACTATAGTATTCTTCCCGATTGAAATTCTGTATGGGAATGTCGTTTAGCAGAATCTCTCCCTCCGTGGGATGGTAAAATCCGCACATCAGTTTTACCAGCGTAGTTTTTCCTGCGCCGTTCAAACCGATAAGCGCAATCTTCTCGCCGGGACGGATCACTACATTAATATTTTTCAGGGCAGGTTTGCCGCTGCCCGGGTAGGTAAATGACACATTGCGAAATTCCAGCTTCACAGGAGAGCGGCTGATCCGCTGAAGCTTTTCCGCTCCGATGCCTTCTCCCCGGTTCCATCTATCCTGGGTCTCCAAAAATTCCCTCATATAGCTGATGGAGGCGCTGGTGTTGTTAAAGCTCATGATCTGACGCAGCATCTCTTCAAAATATCGGGAAAATCCGCTCACCAAACCAATGTAAAACACAAATTCCGCCGCAGTGATCTCCCCGGCGGCCAACATGTACGCCAAAAGGCCAAAGGCCAGGGCATTCATGACCAGCTGCAAGAACGCATTGGACAGATTGCGGAACAGATACCAGTCATGTATGACACCGTATATCCTGCCCATCTCTTTCAGGGATATGTCATATTTTTCCAGAAACCAGTCCAGCAGACGGTAGATGCGAATATCCTTCCCTGCGGCGCTGTCCGTGGCCTGGGCTGTAATATAGCTCTCCTTTTTGGCGGAAAGCTGCAGTTGTTCGTAATACTGGGCATGTTTTTTCCTGGCAAGGGCGAGCAGCCACAGACTGATGCCAACGGAGGCAATTATAGTCAGCAACAGGATTACGCTCCTTGCGGCCAGTAAAAACCCATAGGCCAGCACGCCCGCCATGGACGAGAGAAACATGGGCAGGGCTATCACCGCATTGGCCACGCCCTGGCCAAAACGGGCCACCCGCCACGCGTTCCCTGACACCTTCTGATACTCCTCATCCTCCAGATAATCGTAGTCCACATCCATGATTTTGCGGACAAATTTTTTGGCATAGTAAGTACTGATAGAACCTCCCTGCAGATCGCAATATTCCAGCGCCACATTGGAAATGGCATTGCAGACCCACATTGCCAGGGAAATCAGAGCCAGCTCCAGAAGCAGCCGGGGAATTTTCATCTGACCGGACAGATCCGCCACCAGCCTGGAGGGCAGGTAGCTCCCCAGCAGGGAGGCCGCCACCGTGGGAATCACCATAAGAATCTGGAACCAGAATAACTTATTATCCCACTCCTTTGCCGATTTCATATTGTAAATAAAGTTGCTGACTAAACCATATTTCCGCCTTGACTTGTCATCAAAGACTTTGGACATATATAGCATATTTTGTTCCTCCTATTTAGAGTTCCGCATATCCCCTGACACCACACATATCCGGTGATCATCATCTGGCCGCTTCGGCGTCCATATGTTGATCAGTGCGGTGTCAGGGCATATGCTGTTTAGAGTTCCGCATATCCCCTGACACCACACATATCCGGTGATCATCATCTGGCCGCTTCGGCGTCCATATGTTGATCAGTGTGGTGACAGGGCATATGCTGTTTAGAGTTCCGCATAGTTTTATTCTCAGTGTCAGTCTACCACATATTTTTCTTCACACACTTTTTTTGCACGAATGGCATTTCCATTTGCACAAATTGTATTTTCGGGGATAAAAAAGACCCTTCATTATAGAAGAGTCCCAGTCAATCGCTAATCATTCTTTTATCAGTGGCAGCATCACTTCCGTGGCAAATATTCCGTCCTCCGTCTGGCGGTTAATGTAACCCCCATGCTTTGCCACTATTTCATCCATCCGAAGCAATCCAAATCCGTGGCTGCCCTGCTTGTCCGAGAGAAATCGCTCCCCCTTTCGCCTGGCCTTGCCCTGCATGGAATTGGTGACGGAAATGTATAGCTGTTTCTTGATCACATCAATATAAACACGGATAAACCGATCTTCTCTGTGTACTTTCTCACACGCCTCCATGGCGTTGTCCATGAGATTTCCGATCAGCACCGACAGGTCGATATCCGAGATGGGGATTTCTTTGGGCACTGCGGCAGTGGCGTCTACCTTAATGTCTTTTTCCTGAATCAGCGATAATTTGCTGTTCAATATGGCATCCACCATCACATTGCCCGTGCGCAGCACCGTATCCACCGCTGCCAGATCCTTCTCTAAAAGCTCCAGGTATTTCGCCGCCTCCTCGTACTGCGCCAGGCTCATGTAAGCCTTCAGTGTCTGTATGTGATTGTGATAATCGTGCCGCCAGCCCCGCATTTTGCGGTACATGGTCTCCACCTCGTCATAGTGCCTGTTCACCAGTTCATTCTGAAAACGCAGGATTCTGCGGTTCACATATCTGGGCATGGCAAATATCCACAACAACAGATTTACAGCCAAAAGCGCCAGAAGTATTCCTATTGTCTGCCAGATCATTTTCCGTTATCCTCTAAATAATTCTATAAAAAGCCGGTTTACCTCTTTCTCAGCGCTCCGGCTCACCGGAAGTCTGCGCCTGTCGTCCAAAAAAAGCTCCGGCTTGACAATGGCGGAGACGTGGCACAGATTGACCAGGTAGGATCGGTGGCAGCGCACGAACTCCCTCCGCCCGCCAAGCTGCCTTTCCATCTCACTGATGGATGTACGCAGAGTATATTCCTCATCCTCCGTGTACAGGACGCACTGATGCGCCCTGGCCTCTATATACCAGATCCTTGATGCGGGCAGGGACACCGGACCTTTTTCCGTCTGGAAAAACAGCTTATCCTCCTGCTTTTTCTTTATCTTCAGCTTGTCTAACACCTCGAAGAGCTTTTCCGGATTTACAGGCTTTAACAGGTAGTGCAGCGCTGCCACCTCAAAGCCCTGAAGCATGTACTTGTCATATCCTGTCACAAAGAGTATGGGGATCTCGTCATCCTTCTCCCGAATGGCCGCCGCCAGTTCTATCCCGCTGAACTGTCCCATCTCAATATCAAAAACCAGCAGATCATAGTCCCTGTCATCTTCCCAGGCAAACAGGAAGTTCTCCCCGCTGACGAACTGCCGCGTCTCCAATATGACCTTGTTTTGCAGCGCCCATTCCTCCAGATATTTTTTTAGCAACAGCCGCTGCGGTTTTTCGTCATCACAGATTGCAATCCGCATTTTTCCCTCTCTGAAATCCTTATATCATCTACTGTTTTCCACATAGCCATACTATCATAAACAGTGCGTGTTTTCAAGGAAATCCGCTCTATCTCTCCTCCACTGCCTGAAAAATATAGAACTTCAGATAATAGCTCTGGTCCGCCGCCCACAGAATGGGATGATCCGGACCCTGGGTACGAAATTCCACCTGGCGCAGACGCTTATGGGCGCTGGCGGCGGCTTCCCGGATGGTCTTGGCAAAAAGTTCCGGATCCATAAAATGAGAGCAGGAGCAGGTGGCCAGATAGCCCCCGTCCCTCACCAGCTTCAGTCCCCGCAGATTGATCTCCCGGTAGCCCTTGACCGCATTTTTGACGGAATTGCGGGACTTGGTAAAAGCCGGGGGATCCAGAATCACCACATCATATTTCTCCCCCTGGGCCTCCAGCCGGGGCAGCAGTTCAAACACATCCGCACACTGAAACCGCACCCTCTCCTGCAGCCCGTTCAGCGCCGCATTCTCCGTGGCCTGGTCCACCGCCAACTGAGAGGCATCCACCCCCAGTACGCTTAAGGCTCCGGCAACACCTGCGTTCAGGGCAAAGGAACCCGTGTGGGTAAAACAGTCCAACACCTTCTTTCCCTTGCAAAGACGGTGGATGGCGGCCCGATTATTCTTCTGGTCCAGGAAAAATCCTGTCTTCTGTCCATCCTCCACATCCACTATATAGCGGACACCATTCTCCAGTATCTCCACCTTAGTGTCAAAGGGTTCTCCGATAAAGCCTTTGCTGCGCTCCATTCCCTCTTGCAAACGCACCTTGGCATCACTGCGTTCATAGACACCCCTGATCAGGATGCCTTCCTCTGCCAAAATCTCCTTCAAAGCCTCCACTATGGTCAGTTTCCATCTGTCGATGCCCAGCGCCAGGGACTCCACCACCAGCACGTCGGAGAACTTGTCCACCACGATGCCGGGCAGAAAATCCGCCTCACCGAAGATCACACGACAGCTGGAAGTATCAATGGTCTCCCTGCGGTAATTCCATGCGTCCCGCACACGCCGGCGGATAAACGCCTCGTCAATGATCGTTCCCTTTTTCCGGGACAGCATCCGCACAGTGATCTTTGACCTGGTGTTGATAAATCCGCTGCCCATGCAGTAGCCGTCAAAATCACGCACCTCCACCACGTCCCCGTTTTGAGGACTGCCCGTAACGGAATCTATCTCGTTATCATAGACCCACATGCCCCCGGCCTTCAGGGTACGCCCCTCACCTTTTTTCAATGTCACTATTGCCTGATCCATAATTTCCCTTCCCCTCTTGAATTTCAATGCAATTTTGATACAATTTGCGAAAAAATATTGACATTCCGCTACACATAGTGTATTATTTTAATGTTCGACATAGAGCGGCGTGTGGCTCAGCTTGGTAGAGCGCTACGTTCGGGACGTAGAGGCCGCAGGTTCAAATCCTGTCACGCCGATTTAAAAAACTCCTGTTTCCAGGAGTTTTTTTATCTCTTCTATAACCGCAGTCTGGTCAATGCCTTCTCGCCAATCAGGCATTCCCCATGCTCCTCCAGATACACCAACTTATCCTCAGTGGCCGCATACAACTCGCCAAACTCCAGCGCCTGGATGCTGGCCCTGCTATAGCGCTCATAGGAAGCGCTGCCGCGCTCCAGATACAAATAATATGTACCGCTCTCCTGATAGAGCCTGCTGATCACCCGAAGATTCTTTGGCAGAACACTCGCATAAGAACAGAGACTGCGCATGTTGGCAAAACGGAAAATCGCAAAACGGGGCTTCTGAATCGCCTCCTTTTTGTCAGAAGTTTCCGCACTCTCCTGAGACTCCGGTAGCGCAGGTTCGGCAGCGCCTTGTCCTGCGGCTGCCGTCATCATCGCCTGGGCCAGCAATCCCGCAATGGTGGAGCCGTCCAGCCCCAGCTTTTCCTTCAAAATCCGCCGCATCTCCCTCAGATAATTCATAAGGTTCGTACTGTTTTTCAAATCCTCGGGGGTTCTCTCTGTAAAAGTCAATATCATACCCTGATCCGGCAAAATCATAATCTGCAGGTCAAAGGCAAACTGAGGGGGCTTGTAATCCACCTCCTCCACAGCCTGGGCCATAATCTCCTCCACAATCTCCCTGGCCCTGTCACTGCGCATCACAAAATCCTTATAAGAAATGTCATACTCCTCCAGCTCCTCGTTGGAGAGAAAGCATTTTACTGTTTTTTCATCCACTCTCTCGATCTTCATATGCCATGCCATACCTTTCTAAGATTTATTCTAACAGATATAAGGCATAAAGTCAAATTTATCTGAGATTTCAGCCTGCTGCGCTGCTATGGGA
>CAMWTF010000148.1 GCA_947177105.1 uncultured Lachnospiraceae bacterium
TTTTCAGGGAAAATGCTGTTTGGAGTTCCGCATCTTCCCTGAAAATACTGTTTAGAGTTCCACATCCTTCACAGAAATCCGCGAATTCATATCATAGTATCCCACCGTATTTTTATCTGAAACCACGGTGATGTTCAGCGCATCATACAGCCGGTGGTACACCTGGAACTTGTCGCCCTCATAGCCGGTAAGTCCCAGTGAAAGCAGGTATTCTCCCCCTTGCAGGTTCATCTCCTGGGTAAAGATTATCTCTTTCACCTGTCCCGGCTCCCCGCTGTCCAGATAGGCTTTTTCCACCATGGTGTTGGTGCCGGTGATCTCCACGCCGATAATATTTTTCACGGAATAGGCGAAAATCGGCGCCGGGATATGCTCATAGAAGGCCACCCTCATATGAATGGAAAAGGAGGTTCCCTTCATGATGGCATTGGCCCGTATTCCCCGCTCGTCTGTCAGATACACTTCCAGTATCTCCGCCTGATGGGTTCCGTATTCCAACAATTCGGGATTCTGCCCCGCTTCAGCGCCATGTTTCGGGTCCTCCCCCTCCTCATACTGTCCCACCAGCACTTGTTTATAGGCGTCTATCATCTTCTTGGGTGTGCCCTCCCCCAAGAGTACACCCTGGTTCAAAAGGTACACCCTGTCACAGTACTTACTGACACTGCTGAGATCATGGCTGACAAACACAATGGTCTTGCCCTTTTTCTTGAACTCCTCAAACTTCCGATAGCATTTTGCCTGAAAAAATACGTCTCCCACAGACAAAGCCTCGTCCACAATCAGAATTTCCGGGTCGATATTGATGGCCACCGCAAAGGCCAGCCGCACAAACATACCGCTGGAATAAGTCTTCACTGGCTGATACACATAGTCCCCGATATCCGCAAACTCCAATATCTCCGGCAGCTTTTTCGCAATTTCCTCCTCAGAAAAACCGATCATGGTGCCGTTGAGATAAACATTCTCAATGCCGTTGTACTCCGCGTCAAATCCCGCTCCCAGCTCCAGCAGAGCAGATATCCGCCCATTTACCTGCACCTGGCCGGAGGAAGGGCTTAACACTCCGGTGATAATCTTCAGAATCGTGGACTTGCCGGAACCGTTGGTACCGATAATGCCCACCGTCTCCCCCTGATGGATGGACATATTCACATCCCGCAGGGCATAGTACTCCCTGTATTGCTTTTTCGTCAGCCGCAGGGCTTCTTTGAAGCGATCCGAGGGTTTGTCGTACAACTTATATATTTTGTTTAAGTTTGTGACCTCTATAGCCACTTCTCTGGTATCCTTTTCGTCCAAGCTTCCCTCTTTCCTGCATAACCGGAGTCTGATGTCAAACTTCGGTTGCACCCGTATTATTGCCTTAATACTGTATCTTTCTTTAGCTAGATCACATCTGCAAAATGCACTTTCAGCTTCTTGAAGATTGCGGCTCCCATAAGGAACAGCGCCACTGTCACCGCCCAGAAATACAGGGTTCCGGAAATATCCTCAAAAAACCAGCGGCGCCCGTACACAGAGTCCCGGTAGCCGTTCACGATATATACCAGGGGATTCAGCCGAAGCAGCGCCACCACTGTGGAATTGTGAATGGAATCCAGACTCCAGAGGATTGGGGTGGCCCATATGCCCACCTGCAGACAAATGGAAATGATCTGGGATAAATCCCGGAAAAAAATCACCACGGCGCAGGTGGTATAGGACATAGCCAGCACCAGTAAAAACAGACACGCTCCGTAATAGAGGACCTGAATCAGATACACACTGGGATAATACCCATATATACAGCCCAACAGTATGGCCAGCGCCAGGAAAAACAGGTGGCTGAAGGTAGCGGCGATGACCTTGATGACAGGCAGGATGCTGATTTTGAAAACCACCTTCTTCACAAGGTAGCTGTACTCAATTAACGACATAGTTCCCTGGCTAATGGCCTCGCTGAAAAAGAACCAGGGAACCAGCCCCGCCGTGATAAACAACGCAAAGGGAACCTCCACGCCGCTGCGCATCTCTATGGCCTTGGCGCCGAAGATCTTGTCAAACACCAGATAATACATAAGCACCGTCACCAGCGGCTGGGCAAAGCCCCATATGAAACCCATGTAAGACCCGGCATACCGCTTCTTAAAATCATTCTTGGACAGTTTCCAGATCAGTTTCCTGTTCTGCCATAACTCCATGGGCAGCTGTACCAGCCTGGACGCAAACGTTTTCTTTTTCTCCATATAGTAGTTCCTGTTACCTTCCGTATTCTTCCACATAGGCGGCCAGTCCGCCCCACTTGGTATCCCGCTCTGAGAAGATCAGTTCCATCCCCTCCGGGATCGGCCACTGCACCCCGATTTCGGGATCGTCATATTTAAGGCCCCCCTCGTCGCCGGGATGATAGAACTCCGAGCATTTATAGCAGAATTCCGCGTAATCCGACAGCACAAGAAAGCCGTGGGCAAAACCCTTGGGTACATAGAACTGCTTCATATTCTCCTCCGTGAGCAGTTCCCCGTGCCACTGTCCAAAGGTGGGAGATCCCTTGCGCAAATCCACTGCCACATCAAATACCTCCCCCTTGATCACACGCACCAGCTTGTCCTGGGGATACTGGATCTGGAAGTGTAGCCCCCGCAGCACACCCTTCCTGGATGCCGACTGGTTGTCCTGCACAAACTCCACGTCAATGCCCGCCGCCTTATAATCGTTGTAATTGTAGGTCTCCACAAAGTAGCCCCTGGCATCCCCAAACACGGTGGGGGTGATCACTTTCAAGCCTTCAATTGCACATGTTTCCACGGTAATTTTGCCCATATCTTTTATCCCTTTCTTATTAGAGTTCCGCATGTTTCCATAAAGCACACTTACTGGTGATTCAAATCAGTGTGCCGGAAACATGCTGTCTTTTTTATGCGTTCCGCTATCTGCCCATATAACTGATATTCATATCCACATTGCCCTCAATTCCATCGACCGTACCCTTAGAGGTATATTGCCACATATTGTAGTAGCCGTCATACAGGGGTGCGCTGCGGTATTCCGCCAGCCAGATGCAATAGTTTTCCAGCTTGCTGGCATCTATCCGGTTATAATACCAATTCCTGCTGGCATATACGCCGGCCTCGCCGCCTGCGTTCTCCACTGTACGGCAGAACGCGTCACACACCAGCGTCCGCTCCTCCACCGACAGCATATCCGCCCGGCCATTGCCTCCAGCGCCCTCGGTGTCAATGAAAATCGGATAGTCCAGGCTGTACTCCCGCACCAGTTCCAGCACCATGGAGGCTTCTTCCACCGCTTCCACCTCATTGATAGCCTGGGTGAAAAAGTATACTCCCACCTTCACCCCCGCCATAGTTGCCGCCTTGATGTTGGCCTCAAAGTAAGGGTCCACCACCAGGCTGCCCTGGGATGATCCTCTGTAGCCCGCGCGGATAATGGCAAAATCCACCCCGGCGGCTTTGACCTTCTCCCAGTCGATTTCCCGGTTCCATTTGGAGACGTCTATGCCCACGGTTGTATTGGAAGTAGGAGTCTGAAGCTTCTTGATCTCCGTCTTGTCTCTGTCATCCTCTGCGTTCTGAACGCCCGTGTCCTCGGCTTCGGCATCAATGTCCTCCTCTGTCTTGATCAACAGAGAGATATCATCAATGAACACATATTCCACCTTGTCCTTGACCTGCACCCTTGTGGGGTTGATGGGCACCTTGTAGCCCTCGACTTCCTGCAGACTCACATAGTATTCTCCGGAATTAAGTCCGCCGATGTACAATATGCCGTCCTGGTCCAGATCCTTATACTCCCCTTGATCCCCCAGCTCCACAATGAAGCTCTGACCCGTCACCGGCTCTCCTTCATAATTCACCACCTGCACCCTCAGATCCCGCTCCACGGAAGTGACCACCAGAGACAGTCTTTTCTGCTCCTCCAGCTTCTGCTCCAGCCAGGTATTTTCCTCCGGATTAAAAAAAGTGGCATCCTGCAAAAAAGCAGACAGATCGTTTCCAATCCTCTGTCCGTATTCATCATAAGTTATTTCCTGTGTCTGGGATCTGGGGGTGGCCGAGGGCTGGACGGCGGCCTGCCCTCCCTCACGGGGCTGCTCCTGATTTGCATACAGCACCAGCAGCGCCACCAGCAGAATTACACCCATAGAAGCCAGAATGCAGTGTCGTTTCAGTCTAGAGTCCATTAGCTACCTCTGTTAAATATTTGCCGTAATTGGTTTTCATAAGAGGCTCTGCCAGCTTCAGCAGCTGCTCCCTGTCTATAAAGCCCCTCTTGTAGGCGATCTCCTCAATACAGGAAATGTACAGTCCCTGGCGCTTCTGAAACGCCGCCACGAAATCCGACGCATCCAGCAGGGCATCATGATTGCCTGTATCAAGCCATGCAAAGCCACGACCCAGGGTCTCCACCATCAGCGTACCACGCCTTAAATACTCGTTGTTGATGCTGGTGATCTCAATCTCGCCTCGGGCGGAGGGCTTGATATTCTTAGCAATCTCCACCACATCATTATCATAAAAATACAGACCCGGCACCGCATAGTTGCTCTTGGGTTTCTCCGGCTTCTCCTCAATGGACAGAGCCTTCCCGTTCTCGTCAAACTCCACCACGCCGTACTCCCTGGGATCCCTCACGTAATAGCCGAATATTGTGGCGCCCGTCTCTCTGGAAGCCACCTCCCGCAAAACTCTGGAAAAGCTTTGTCCATAGAAAATATTGTCGCCCAGCACCAGCGCCACCCTGTCGTTTCCGATAAACTCTTCACCAATAATAAATGCATCCGCCAGCCCTCTGGGGATCTCCTGCACCGCATAACTGATCTCCATGCCCAGCTGGTGTCCATCCCCCAAAAGTTCCTCAAAAACCGGCAGATCTCTGGGGGTGGAAATGATCAGCACCTCACGAATCCCCGCCAGCATCAAAGTGGACAAGGGATAATAGATCATGGGCTTGTCGTACACCGGCATGATCTGCTTGCTGATGGCCTTTGTCAACGGATATAGTCTGGTGCCGGAACCTCCGGCTAAAATAATACCCTTCATAATAATCTCTCCTAATTTAGAGTTCCGCATGACCGGGAACATGCTGTTTTAGTGTTCCGCATATTTTAACGCACCGAAGGGATTGCCGCATTTTTGAGGCAATCCCCTGGTCAGAACCTTTTATTTCTCATACATTTCTGTATAATATTTCTGGTAGTCGCCGCTGGTCACGTTCTTCATCCATTCCTCATGTTCGAAGAACCATGCAATGGTCTTCTTGATACCATCCTTGAACATGGTCTCCGGATACCAGCCAATCTCGGCCTTAATCTTGTCGGGGGCGATGGCATACCGCCTGTCATGTCCCTTCCGATCCTCCACATAGCTGATCAACTCCGTGCTCACCAGGCTCTTGCGGGGATCGCCCTCCGGCAGCATCTCCTGCAGGGTCTCGATAATGATGTTGATGATCTCTATATTCTGCTTTTCGTTGTGACCGCCGATATTGTAGGTTTCAAACAGGCGTCCCTGTTCCTGCACCATGTCAATGGCCTTGGCGTGATCCTCCACATACAGCCAGTCACGCACATTCTTGCCGTCCCCATACACCGGCAGTTTCTTGCCCTGCAGCGCATTGTTGATAATCAACGGAATCAGCTTCTCCGGGAACTGGTAGGGGCCATAATTGTTGGAGCAGTTGGTAATATTGGCCGGAAAGTGATAGGTGTCCATATATGACTTCACCAGCATGTCCGAACTGGCCTTGCTGGCCGAGTAAGGGCTGTGGGGATCGTAGGGCGTTGTCTCATAGAAAAAGGCGTTGTCATCGTCCGGCAGGGAGCCATATACCTCGTCTGTGGATACATGCAAAAATTTCTTGCCCTCCGCAAAGCTCCCATCCGGCTGCTCCCAAGCTTCCTTGGCGCAGTTAAGCATCACGGCAGTGCCAAGCACATTGGTCTGAATAAAGACCTCCGGATTGCGTATGCTCCGATCCACATGGCTCTCGGCGGCAAAATGTACCACCCTGTCGATATCATTCTCGGCAAAAATCCTGCGGATAGCCTCCTTGTCGCAGATATCCGCCTTCACAAAAGTATAATTCTCACGCTCCTCCACATCCTTCAGGTTCTCCAGGTTACCTGCATAGGTCAGAGCATCCACATTAATGATACGGATCTCACTGTCGTATTTCTTAAACATGTAATGAATGTAGTTGGAGCCGATAAAACCAGCGCCTCCGGTTACCAAATAAGTTCTCATTGTTCTTCCTTTCTTCATGACATGGCACTTTGCTCATTATTCCTTGATTCCCGTGCGCCTCTGCGCACATTCTGTTCAGAAGAGCTAAGCGCATAGCGCTTTGCTCATTATACCTTAATTTCCGTGCGCTTCTGCGCACATTCTGTTCAGAAGAGCTAAGCGCATAACGCTTTGCTCATTATACCTTAATTTCCGTGCGCTTCTGCGCACATTCTGTTCAGA
>CAMWTF010000149.1 GCA_947177105.1 uncultured Lachnospiraceae bacterium
ACTTAACATTGATACGTGAGTGGCAATTGGCAAGTTTGCAGGTCTGCATATCGGGCACCGGGAACTTCTGAGTCATGTGCTTGCGCAGAAGAACAGGGGGCTTGCCCCTTGTGTGTTCACATTTTCTCCGTCTCCCGCAGTGCTTTTCGGCCTTTCCGATGGCAGGGAACTGATGACGAAGCGGGAAAAGCGGCGGGCTTTTGAAGAGATGGGCGTGGAGTTTTTGATTGAGTTTCCGCTGACCAGAGAATCTGCCGCCATGGCGCCGGAGGATTTTGTGGAGAGAATCCTTGTAAAGAGGATGAGAACCCGCTATGTGGCGGCTGGAGAGGACGTTTCCTTTGGGCGGCGGGGAGCCGGAGACGCGGCTTTGCTGCGCAGGCTGGGGGAGCGGTATGGCTATAAAGTGCAGACCATAGAAAAGCTGAAGCTTCACGGGCAAGAGGTCAGTTCTACTTATGTGCGGAGCCAGGTGGAGGCCGGACATATGGAGGAGGCGGCCCAGCTTATGGGAGATTTCTACACCATAAGTGGCAGGGTGTGCCATGGAGCCGGGCTGGGTCATGTCCTGGGGATGCCTACGGCGAATTTGCAGCCCGCTGAAGACAAATTGCTGCCGCCTTTTGGCGTATATTTTTCCAGAGTCCTTTTTAGAGATTGCTGGTATGCCTCCATCAGCAATATCGGATGCAAGCCCACCGTGACAGACCAGGGCCGGCCCGGGGTGGAGACATATATATACGACTTTGACGAGATGATTTATGGAGCAGGAATTGAAGTGCAGCTTTTGTCTTTCCACAGACCGGAACAGCGCTTTTCCTCGGTTGATGCCTTGAAAGAGCAATTGCGGGAGGACTTGGCGGCTGGAAGAGGATACGGCTGCGGACATGGGCTGAAGGGGGCTGTTTTGGAAAAAATATGACAGCTTTGTGAATTGGCAGTGAAAAAATGTGAAATATTTGTAAAATTATATATTGCCAGCATGGCCTTTTTCCCTTAAAATATAGACGTGTGTGTAGAACGTATACTAACGAACGCTAAGATTTTCCAATAACTGCGCGCCCCATGTTACATATTAGGACATCGAGAGGGACATACAGGAAGTAAAATCTGGCCGATTACGAGTATAGTTACGAATGAAGGGAATAAACGCATGAATGTACGCATCTTACTATCCTTGGCTGGCGGCCTTGGACTTTTCCTGTTCGGCATGGACCTGATGAGCGATTCCATCGAGAAGGTGGCGGGCGCCAGGCTGCGCCGGATATTGGAGATATTCACCACCAACCGTTTCACGGGTATGCTGGTGGGCATTGTATTTACCGGAATTATTCAGTCCTCCTCGGCCTGTACGGCCATGGTGGTCAGCTTTGTCAATTCCGGGCTCATGAATCTATACCAGGCGGCGGGAGTTATCTTTGGAGCCAATATCGGTACTACCATCACCTCCCAGCTGGTATCTTTCAATCTGTCAGCCGTGGCGCCGGTGTTTTTACTGTGCGGTGTGCTGGTCATGATGTTCAGCAAAAAGGAAAAAGTGAAAAAATTCGCGGAGGTGATCGTGGGCTTCGGCATTCTGTTCACCGGCTTAAACACCATGTCAAGCGGCATGGCGGAGATGAGGAATGTGCCGGAGGTGGTGGATCTGCTGAAATCTTTGGACAATCCATTGCTGGCAACGGTGGTGGGCACCGTACTGACGGCGGTGATCCAGAGTTCCTCCGTGACGGTCAGCATTGTGCTGCTTTTAGCCAATCAGGGTTTTCTGGACTTAGGGATCTGCATGTATATTATTTTAGGCTGCAATATCGGCGCCTGTGCCACGGCGCTGATCGCCTCCCTGCCCGGCAAGAAGGACGCCAAGAGAGCGGCGCTGATCCATTTCTGGTTTAATGTGATCGGGACGTTGCTTATCTATATAATCCTCTTTGCTGCCAAAGAGCCGATTATCCGTCTGATTCAGTCCATTTCCGCGGACAATGGCAGATTTGTGGCCAATGCCCATACGATTATCAAGATATTCCAGGTGGTTGTCCTGTTCCCTTTCTCCGGGGCCATTGTGAAGCTGGCCAGCATCACCGTGCCGGGAGAGGACAAGAAGGTGGGCTACCGGGAGAGCTATCAGCTGAAATATATCGGGGAAAAGGTGGTGTTTAACCCTGCCACGGCAGTGGTTGAAGTCATCAAGGAACTGGACCGCATGGCGTCTCTGGCCAGCGAGAATCTCAACCGTGCCATGAACGCCCTGATCACTCTGGACGAGGAGGATATAGAGGAAGTCTATGAGGTGGAGAAAAATATCAACTTCCTGAACCATGCCATTACCAACTACCTGGTGAAGATCAACCAGACTACGCTGCCCATCGAGGACTTGAAGAGCCTGGGCGCCCTTTTCCATGTGGTCAATGATATTGAACGTATCGGCGACCATGCGGAGAACGTGGCGGATGCGGCCAGGCAGCGCCGGGACGGTAATCTTAGCATCAGCAAGGAAGCCCAGAGGGAGTTGGGGGAGCTGCTGGACATGGTCAACACCATCTTTCAGTATGCCATTGAGATGTTCGCCAAGAGCGACGACCGCCATATGAACGATGTGATCCTCTTGGAGGACAAGGTGGACAACAAGGAGAGGGAACTGCAGCAGCGCCATGTGGAGCGCCTGGCCCGGGGCGAGTGTACCCCTGAGGCCGGCATGATTTTCTCCGATATTATCTCCGGCCTGGAGAGAGTGGCGGACCATGCCACCAATATTGCCTTTGCCATCCGGGATGAGGATGGAGTCTGACGCCGGGACTGCCGTTAGCAGGAAAAACAAGGAAATATGTAGAAACTATTGACAAACAGGCAAAGATGTGGTTATAATTCATATCAGTTAATAAATTTGTAACAAAATCGTAACGATTGTGACTGGTATGACGGGAAGAGGTTTCATACCGACAGGGTGTGGAACTTCTTTTATATTCACGAGCGATGGAATTTGCCGCAATGTCCTTGGAAGTTTTCGCTCGTGAGTCGGGTTACTTGGCAAGTTTTTGTGACCGTCAGGATAAAATACGGAGGTAATATGAAGAGAGGAAAGAATATTGCACTGAAAACCATCAGCACCTGTGTGGCGGCCTGCCTGCTGCTGCCCCTGAATGCCCAGGCGGCGGAGAACAGTGGCGCAAAGGGTGTACTGCAGCAGGCGGGCATTGCGTCCGTGATGGATGTGTCCCTCACAGAGGAGGAATACATAGCGGCGGCCCAGGAAGCCCAGGGCGCGTCCTGGGGATATACGAATATCGGTATCGCCGAGGTGGAGTCGGGCAACCTGAATGTCCGCGCCGAGGCTTCCACCAGCGGTAAGGTGGTGGGAAAGATGCCCAAGGGATCGGCCTGCGAGGTGTTGGAGTATTTTCCTGAGATCGGCTGGGCCCATATTAAGTCCGGCGAGGTGGAGGGCTATGTGAGCACGGAATTTCTGCTGATGGGCCCGGACGCCAAGCTACGTGCCAACGAGCTTGTGAGGACAGTGGTGGTAGCGGATACGGACGGCCTGCGGGTGAGGGACGAGGCCAGCACGGAAGGCGCGGTATTCACCCAGGTGCCCCAGGGGGAAGAACTGGACTATGTGAACACACTGGATGGCTGGTACGAAGTGAATATAGACGGTGACAATGTCTTTATATCGGCACAATACTCTCATGTGGAGGAACGTCTGGACACGGCCATTACCATGGCGGAACTGCTGTATGGACAAGGTATCTCCGACCTTCGAGTGGATCTGGTGGAATATGCCAAGCAGTTTTTGGGCAACCCTTATGTATGGGGCGGCACCAGCCTGACCAAGGGCGCCGACTGCTCCGGTTTTGTGTTGAGTGTGTACAAGAATTTCGGCATCACTTTAAGCCATAGTTCACGGGCCCAGGCGGGGGAGGGAACCAGGATTTCCTATTCCGAGATACAGCCCGGCGATCTGGTGTTCTACGCGAACAGCAGCGGCACCATCAACCATGTGGCAATCTATATCGGAGGCGGTAAGGTCATCAGCGCCAGCAACCCTACCAGCGGCATCCGGATCAACAAATACAATTACCGCACTCCGGTAAGATATGTGCGGATACTGGCGGAATAGGGGCAATATATGCCCCGGGGAATATATTCCCTGGACAGATATGCTGCCCGGGGATATTCTGAACTGGGATAAAATCAGAAAATTTGTTGTTTACAAACGCCGGAAGATGTGGTATTCTTAATCGGTATGAGTTCGCCGATGCTCAGATACGGGACGCTCCGACCCGGTCTTAGTGTACGGTGGGGACAATCAAAAATATGGAGGAAGAGAACATGATTTCTAAGGAGAAAAAGACCGCAATTATCAATGAGTATGCAAGGACACCCGGTGACACAGGTTCACCTGAGGTTCAGATCGCAGTGCTGACCGAGAGGATCAAGGAGTTGACCGAGCACATGAAGGCTAACCCCAAGGATCATCACTCCAACCGCGGCTTACTTAAGCTGGTTGGTCAGAGGCGTGGTCTGCTTGCTTATTTAAAGAGCAAGGACATCGAGAGATATCGTGAACTGATCGAGAAGTTAGGTCTGAGAAAGTAAGACTTTGGGAAGGCGGAGCGGCAGCCGGATACGGCACTCCGCCTTTTTACCATAGCACAAACTACTGATTAGTGCAATATCGCGGGTGTATCTGCGATATGCGGAAAGAGGGTAATATGTATAATTCTTATTCAATGGAACTGGCCGGGCGCACTCTGACCGTGGATATCAACAGGGTGGGCAAACAGGCTAACGGCTGTGCTTTCATGCACTACGGTGAGACCACGGTGCTGAGTACCGCTACGGCATCCGAAAAGCCCAGGGAGGGTATTGATTTCTTCCCTCTGAGCGTGGAATTTGAGGAGAAACTGTATTCCGTGGGCAAGATCCCTGGAGGATTCAACAAGAGAGAGGGCAAGGCCAGTGAGAACGCGGTGCTGACCAGCCGTGTGATAGACAGACCCATGCGTCCCCTGTTCCCCAAGGATTACCGCAACGATGTAACCTTGAATAATATGGTGATGAGCGTGGATCCCGAGTGCCGTCCGGAACTGGTGGCCATGCTGGGCGCAGCCATTGCGACCAGTATCTCGGACATCCCCTTTGACGGTCCCTGCGCCATGACCCAGGTGGGCATGATCGATGGGGAGTTCATCATCAACCCTTCCCAGGAGCAGTGGAAGAAGGGTGATTTGAACCTGACCGTGGCATCCACCCGTGAGAAGGTAATTATGATCGAGGCAGGCGCCAACGAGATACCTGAGGCGAAGATGATTGAGGCTATCTACAAGGCTCATGAAGTCAACCAGACCATTATTGCCTTCATCGACAAGATTGTGGCTGAGGTGGGCAAACCCAAGCATACCTATACCAGCTGCGCGATTCCCCAGGAGATGTTTGATGAGATCATGAAGATTGCCACTCCTGAGGAGATGGAGGTGGCTGTGTTCACCGATGACAAGCAGACCCGTGAGGAGAATATTCGCCAGATCACTGCCAGGCTGGAGGAGGCATTTGCCGAGAACGAAGAGTGGCTGGCCGTTCTGGGTGAGGCTGTGTACCAGTATGAGAAGAAGACCGTGCGCAAGATGATTCTGAAGGATCACAAGCGTCCCGACGGCCGGGAGATCACACAGATCCGTCCTCTGGCAGCGGAGGTTGACCTGATCCCCAGAGTGCATGGCTCTGCCATGTTCACCCGCGGACAGACCCAGATTTGTAATGTTTGTACTTTGGCTCCCCTTTCCGAGCAGCAGAAGCTGGACGGGCTGGACGAGAACGAAGTGAGCAAGAGATATATGCATCACTACAATTTTCCTTCCTACTCCGTGGGCGAGACCAAGCCCTCCAGAGGACCGGGACGCCGGGAAATCGGTCATGGCGCGCTGGCAGAGAGGGCGTTGATCCCTGTGCTGCCCAGCGAGGAGGAATTCCCCTACGCTATCCGCACGGTATCCGAGACCTTTGAGAGCAACGGATCCACCTCCATGGCTTCCACCTGTGCATCCTGCATGTCCCTGATGGCGGCAGGTGTGCCCATCAAGAAGATGGTGGCTGGTATCTCCTGTGGTCTGGTGACCGGCGAGACCGATGACGATTTCGTGCTGCTCACGGATATCCAGGGGTTGGAGGATTTCTTCGGCGATATGGACTTCAAGGTGACAGGTACCACAGAGGGTATTACTGCCATTCAGATGGATATCAAGATCCACGGCTTGACCAGGCCCATTGTGGAGGGCGCTATCGCCCGCTGCCGTGAGGCCAGACTGTTCATCATGGATAATTGTATGAAGCCCGCCATCTCCGCGCCCCGTCCCCAGGTTGGCCCCTATGCGCCCAAGATCATTTCCATCCAGATCGATCCTGAGAAGATCGGCGATGTGGTGGGCCAGAGA
>CAMWTF010000150.1 GCA_947177105.1 uncultured Lachnospiraceae bacterium
ATTCAGGAGGGCATGGCCCATCTGGAGGATGGTGATGTCTTTGATTTGCAGCGGGAATTACAGGAGCATTTGGAAGAGGCCCGCCGGCGGGTCCGCATCCATGAGGGGATCTTGCAGATGGGGACCGTATTTGAACTGCTGGCCATGGCGGGAGTTATGGGAATTGTATTGTGGATTTTGCTATAGTAAAATGAAGGACAATGAGCAAGGCTCCGCTAAATTATAGTTAACAACATAACAAATTTCTGTTTCCGGCCTTGCAAAATCCATATATGAGAGCTTTTGCGAAGCCGAAAACGAAATTTCTAATGTTGTTAGCTATAGGTATGTGCAAAAGCACATGGAATTATGGCATAATAATCTGAAATCAGATATACGAGGTAGAACAGATGGCAAAAAAACTGGTATTAATCGACGGACACAGCATACTGAATAGAGCTTTCTACGGTGTGCCGGATCTTAGCAACGCCAAGGGGCTGCACACCAACGCGATATTTGGGTTTCTGAATATCCTGTTTAAAATTCTGGAGGAGGAGCACCCGGATTATCTGGCGGTGGCCTTTGACGTACATGCGCCCACTTTCCGGCATCAGATGTACGAGGCATACAAGGGTACCCGGAAACCCATGCCGGAGGAACTGCGGGAGCAGGTGCCTGTGATGAAAGAAGTATTGCGGGCTATGGGGATCACTATCATGGAGCAGGCGGGCCTGGAGGCAGACGACATCTTGGGCACTCTGGCCAAAAAGGCGGAGGCGGAAGGCATGGAAGTGTCTCTGGTATCCGGGGACAGAGATTTGCTGCAGATTGCCACGGAGCATATCAAGATTCGGATTCCCAAGACCAAGATGGGGCGGACCGAGATCGAAGATTACTATGCGGAGGATGTGAAAGCGCTGTACCAGGTAACCCCCACTCAGTTTATTGAATTAAAAGCGCTGATGGGGGATACATCCGACAATATTCCCGGCGTTCCCAAGGTGGGAGAGAAAACTGCCATGGCCCTGATGACGGAGTACGGATCCATCGACAATATCTATACCCATCTGGAGGAGATCAGTAAAAAGAGCATCCGGGAATCACTGGCTCAGAACCGGGAACTGGCGGACCTTAGCAAGGCGCTGGCCACCATTAAGACGGACTGTGATCTGGCGCTGGATTATGAGGCGTCAAAAGCGGAGGGGTATTATACCCCCGAAGCCTATCAGATATTTAAGCAGTTAGAGTTCAAAAACATGCTGGGCCGGTTTGACAGACAGGAGGCGGAAAAGAGCCAGGAAGATATCACCGCAGGCTTTCATCTGCTAAAAGAGAGCGGACAGATGATAAATGTGCTGGATAAGATGCGGAAATCGGCTGAGAAGCATTTATATGCAGATATGGCGCAGCAAGCCGTGGGCCTGCTGGCGCTCACCGAGGCCGGAAAACTGGCTGGGGTAGCCGTATCCGACCAGAAAAAACAGAGTTATTTTTACTATGCGGGTACTGGTAGCGCCCTGGTGGAAAATCAGCAGCTGTCTCTGTTTGACGAAATGCAGGATACGGCGGAGGACACGGCGCTGCTTCAGGCGGTGCGGCAGTTGACGGCGGTATGCCCGGTTTACACATTGGATATCAAGAAGCAGTACGGCTTCTATGGCTGGGAGCAGAGAGAAGAGGACGGGCTCACCAGACAATATTTTGATACTATTATCGGCGCTTACCTGTTAAATCCCTTAAAGAGCGATTACGACGGAGAGGCTGTTGCCACGGAGCATCTGGAACTGTCTATTCCGGGCTATAAGGAGTGCTTTGGAAAAAAGAACCTGGCGGAGGCCGCGGCGGAAAACCTGGAGCAGCTGGCAGTCTTTTACCAGTATCAGGCATATGTGGCTTTGCAGGCCGGACAGATTATACAGCGGAAGCTGGCACAGGCCGGTATGGGGCAGCTGATGGACGAGGTGGAGATGCCGCTGTCTCTGGTGCTCTACGAGATGGAGCAGGAGGGCGTGGCGGTGCGCCGGGAGGAACTTCGGAGTTATGGAGATGCTCTGGTGGCCCGGATTCAGGAACTGGAGCAGAGCATTCATCAGCAGGCGGGATGTGCCTTTAACATCAATTCCCCCAAACAGCTGGGAGAGATCCTGTTTGAGCAGATGCAGCTGCCGGGAGGCAAAAAAACCAAGACCGGCTATTCCACGGCGGCGGACGTGCTGGAGAAACTGGCTCCGGAGCACCCGATCATAGAGGATATCCTGGAGTACAGGGGACTTACCAAGTTAAAGAGCACCTATGCGGACGGGCTGGCGCAGTACATTGATGCGGGGGGCAGAATCCACACCAATTTTAACCAAACCATAACTGCCACGGGGCGTATCAGTTCCACGGAGCCGAACCTGCAGAATATTCCCATGCGCATGGAGCTGGGACGCCGTATCCGCAAGGTATTTGTGCCCCGGGAGGGCTGTGTGCTGATGGACGCGGACTACTCCCAGATCGAACTGCGGGTGCTGGCCCATATGTCCGGGGACGAGGAGTTGATCCAGGCATACCAGATGGATCAGGACATTCACCGGATCACCGCCTCCAAGGTGTTCAAAACACCCTTTGAGGAGGTGACAGACTTACAGAGGCGCAACGCAAAGGCCGTGAATTTCGGTATTGTGTACGGCATCAGTTCCTTTGGACTGAGCCAGGATCTGAGTATCAGCAAAAAAGAGGCGGCGGAGTATATTGAGCAGTATTTTGCCACTTATCCCAAGGTCAAGGAGTATCTGGACAGGCTGGTGGCGGATGCCAAAGAAAAGGGCTATATCACCACTATGTACGGCAGGCGCAGGCCCATTCCGGAGCTTGTTTCCTCCAATTTCATGCAGCGTTCCTTTGGAGAGCGGGTGGCCATGAACAGCCCCATCCAGGGCACTGCGGCGGATATCATCAAGATCGCCATGATCCGGGTTTGGAAAAAGCTGCGGCAGGCGGGTTTATCCTCCCGGCTTATTTTACAGGTGCATGACGAGTTGGTTATTGAGACCCGCCAGGAGGAAGTGGAACAGGTGCGCCGGATTCTGGAGGAGAGCATGAAGCAGGCCGCGCAGCTTGCGGTGCCCCTGGAGGTGGATCTGCACACGGGAGAGAACTGGTACGAGGCTCACTGACGCAGGGATTTTTTGAGGAGGATACCGGCTGTGAAGAAATGGTATGACGAAGAATATGAATGGGAAATTGAAGTGATAGGATTTAACAAGGATGACAAAGAAACAGAAAGATTCTGCCGAAACGGTGAGGAAATCGGAGATAAATACACTTGTACGTATGGCTGTCCCGTAAATTCACAGGGACAGGGAATCTGCTCCAAAGTAATGATGATGTTATATCCGATAATGGAAGCTGTCAGAAGCGGCGGAGATTTATTAAATGTAGGTGGGGACAGTAAATATAGTAAGGTTGTAATGTGCCCGGACGGGTGTGTTCTATTTAGGATTACGGCGAAACCCTTAGAGAATGAGAACTTTTTTAAAGGGAAATTCTTTGATTAACCTTGTTTTGCAATAATATTTAGAATACAATGCTGGACGGTAACAAGAGACTTGGTGCGCATGTGATGTTGGTTTTTCTTACATTAAACGGATATGAATTGTCTTACAGGCAAAAGGAATTAAGTGATGTAATTCTTGCGCTGGCATCTGGTGATATTGGCGAAAAGGAAATCCTACAATGGATTATTGAACATCAAAAATAAATATGAAGCATATGAGAGCGAAATATACCCATTGCACAAATTCCGCTTATGCAGTGGGATATTTCGTCAGTAGGAATATTTTATGGACGACGAGAGAGGTATTTATGAGGGTATATTATGAATGAATTGTGCATGATTATTAAGGATATGGTAAAACCAAATTTTCTTAATATAAAGACATCCATACAAACCTATGACAGGGATGCTTTGTGTTGTGGAGTACCCTGTTGGAGGTGGGTTTACCATGCGCTCCACTCTGCCGATAAATGGTTTATTAATCCATTTGATTATGAAGAACCTCCATTCCACGAAGATGGAATGGATGATCCTGACAAGCCCTGCAGGGTAGTTTTATCTGACGAACAGCTGCTTGCTTATCTTGATAGTGTAGAAAAAAAGACGCTTGCTTACCTTGATACGCTTACAGACGAGATGTTATATGAAAAGCCTGAAAAGTGCCGATATACGCGCATGGAGCTTGTATTAAGACAATTTAGGCATATATCCTTCCATACAGGTATGCTAAATGGTCAAACAGCAGTAGCAACAGGAGAATTTCCTATGTGGGTATCGGAAACAGGAAAGTATGTTGACGACGGCATTTTCTTTGGCAGATACCGTGAAGGAAAAATAAAACTATAAATTCCAGAATGTCGGAGAGTTATAGAGAATTTATATCAGGGGACAGACAGATGCGTTTGATCGGGATAACCGGCGGTGTGGGGGCCGGAAAGTCAACTATATTGGAGTATATCAAGGATCACTACCTCTGCCGGATCTATCTGGCGGACGAGGTGGCCCATGTGGTCAAGGAGCCGGGGCAGCCTTGTCATAAGGCGCTGGTGGAACTGCTGGGGCAGGAGATTCTGGAGAAAGACGGGCAGATCCACAAGGGAAGAATGGCGGAGAAAATATTCCGGGATGAAAACCTGCTGGAACAGGTGAACGCCATCGTACATCCCGCTGTACAGGAGTTCTTGCTGGAGAAAATCCGGGAGGCCAGGCAGGAGGGACGGACAGAACTGTTTTTCATTGAGGCGGCTTTGCTGATCGAATGCGGCTACAGGGACATTGTGGATGAGATGTGGTATATCTACGCCGAAGAAGGTATACGCAGACAGCGTCGTCGGGAGCGCCGGGGGTACAGTCCGGAGAAGATTAAACAGATTATGGGCAGCCAGCTTACGGAAGAAGCGTTCCGGGCAGGCAGTGATTTTGTCATAGATAACAGTGGGGCGCCGGAGGAAAGTTTCCGGCAGATCCGCAGGAGGCTGGAGGGTTACACATGGCGGCAGTAGAGGGTAGAGAATTGGTATTCGGACTGGATATCGGCACCAGGAGCATCGTGGGCACAGTGGGGTATAAGGACGGCACCCGGTTTCATATCATAGCCCAGCGGGAAAAAGAGCATGAGACCCGTGCCATGCTGGACGGGCAGATTCATGACATCGGTAAAGTGGGCGCTACCATAGCGGAGGTAAAAAGCCTGCTGGAACAGGATCTGGGCCGCAAACTGAACCAGGTGTGCATTGCCGCCGCGGGCCGGGTGCTGCGGACGGTTACCACTTCCGTGGAGTATGCCTATGGCACGGAAAGGGAGATCAGCAGCGAGGATATCTATGCGCTGGACACCATGGGCGTGGAGCAGGCATACGAGGAATTTACCAAAACCAATGACACAGACATGCAGTTTTATTGTGTGGGTTACACCGCCATGCGTTATTACCTGAACGGTTATCCCATGGGCAATCTGGAGGGGCACAAAGCCAAGACTACAGGGGTGGATCTGATTGCCACTTTCCTGCCGGATGATGTGGTGGACGGCCTGTACAAGGCGGTGGGCGTGGCCGGATTGCAGGTGGCGAATCTGACGTTGGAGCCTATAGCGGCTATCCAGGTGGCCATTCCGGAGAAATTCCGTATGCTGAACCTGGCATTGGTGGACGTGGGAGCCGGAACCAGCGATATCTCCATCACCTAGGAGGGAGCCATCACCGCATACGGCATGATTCCCATTGCTGGGGACAGTCTGACGGATATTCTGGTACAGCACTGTCTGGTGGACTTTGAGACGGCGGAGCAGATTAAGCGGAAAATAGGCGAGGAAGAAAATATAGAGTATACGGATATCCTGGGACTGCCTCAGAGCATCACTTCCGGGGAGGCCCGGGAACTGCTGCAGGAAAATATCAACAGGATGACCAGGGAGGTGGCTGACTGCATCCGGGAACTGAACGGGGAGAAGCCCGTCAGCGCCGTGTTTGTGGTGGGCGGAGGCGGTATGATTCCCGGCTATACCCAGGCGCTGGCGGAGCAGCTAGGAATAGCCAGGGAGCGTGTGGCTATCCGTGGCCAGGAGGTCATGCAGGCCATAAGTTTTGACATGGAGAACGCCCGCAAGGACTCCTTGATGGTAACTCCCATCGGCATCTGCCTGAGTTACTATGAGCAGAGCAACAACTTTATCTTTGTGGGCTTTAACGACCAGAGGGTGAAACTCTATGATAACGGCAGGTTATCCGTGGTGGATGCGGCTATAGCGGCGGGTTTTCCCAACGAGAACCTGTTCCCCAGAAGGGGGGCGGCGGTAGAGTACACCGTGGACGGCAAGAGCCGCATGGTCCGGGG
>CAMWTF010000151.1 GCA_947177105.1 uncultured Lachnospiraceae bacterium
GAAGGCGGGCCGAATGCTCCTGGAATCGCAGATCCGGTGATTTTGGCTGTAGGTTTTGGGAGCACGCGCAATCCCGGTGGAACGGATATGCCGGAGGGATGGGGCTTTGCTGGGGAAGGCGGCTGGGCCATTTTTGGTCAGAACGGCAGTCTGCGGGTGAGCCATGTGGTATTGGCGCTGTTGGGCATCCTGGCGGCAGTTGGCCTTTTGTGGCTGACAGTTTTTTGGCTGCTGCGACGTAAGTCTGCCTGGTGGGAGAAAGTCAAAACGGAGATAGAGAGCGGCAGCGCCAGGAGTGCCGTGAAGATCATCAACAGGAAATTGTATAAGCGGTTGAGACGGCGAAGAGCGGGTATTCTGGTTCTGAAGTCGGATCAGGAGTATCTGGCGGCTTTGCGGCAACAGTATCCCCGGATTGGGCAGGAGGACTGGGAAAGATATCTGGAAGTGGTCAGAAAGGCGGTGTACTCCCAGGAGGAGATCAGTCCCAAGCAGGCGAGAGAATGTTATGCGCTGCTGAGACGCACGGGGACAAAAGAGGGCGGTTCTCACATAAGAAAGGGTAATAAGTGACAGAATAAAGAAAACATGGAGCGTGAGAATAATTATTGCACTGATGGAGTAAACGCGGAACTTATACTGCTTAACAGTTAAAATTTCTGAGTAACCCGACTACATAACGCCAGCCATATGCGTTTAACCAAAGCAGTACGGTAAATTCTGCGTTATGTAGTATAAATCAGGAGGAAACCTTGAGTAATCAGGAAAAATATGAGAAGATAACGGAACGCATAGAGATTATAGATATGGAGGAGACTTCAAAGGACGAGGAACTTCAGATCAAGGAGGATATGGAGGCCCTGGAGCGGCAGCAGAGACAGCGCAGAAGGGAACGTATGGCGATCATGCGTCAGAAGAAGCGGCGGCAGGAGCTGCTCCGCACCTGGTCCCTGCTGATCGCCGCAGGGGTGATTGTGCTGGCGCTGGCAGTATGGGGGCTGATCCGGCTGGCGGCGGGCCATGGCGGGGAGGACGGGAAAGGTCCCGACGGTGAAAGCCAGGAAAGCGGTCAGATGGCAAAGGAGCAAAAGGAAGGACTGGCCATTGCAAAGGTGGGGAAGGGCAGACAGTATATGGCATTGGGGGAGGAAACCCCGCCGGAGGGAAACCCATTGGACAAAAACCCAGTAGGGGGATTTTTGTCGGAGAGGGGATCCTCGCAGGAAGATTCTCAGCAGGAAGACTCGCCGCAGGAGGGTCTGACGGAGGAGGAGCTTTTTGATTTTATCCCCCATACCACGGAGTACACAGTGGGTTTCCCGGAGGCGGGAAGGGGCGTTTACAGCACCAACGGCATATTGATAGATGTGGAGAAGGAGGAAATCCTGGCCTGCCGGGAGCCTTACCAGCGGATCAACCCGGCGTCTATGACCAAGATTCTTACCCTGCTGGTGGCTGCAGAGCATGTGGAGGATTTGCAGGATACCTTTACCATGACCATTGAGATCACAGACTACGCATATCTGCATGGCTGCAGCGTAGCGGGTTTTGGCGTGGGGGAGGTGGTGACTGTGGAGGAATTGATGTACGGCACCATATTGCCTTCCGGCGCAGATGCGGCCATGGCGCTGGCGGAGTATGTGGCGGGGTCCCAAGAGGCTTTTGTGGAGATGATGAATCAGAAGCTGGAGCAGCTGGGAAGGTCTGACAGCGCCCACTTCACCAACTGTGTGGGACTGTATGACGAGAATCACTACTGTACGGTATATGATATGGCTTTGATTCTTAAGGCGGCTACGGACAATGAACTGTGCCGCCGGATCATGTCAGCCCGCAGATATACCACTACGATTGCCACCCAGGAGCAGCCCGAGGGGATTCTGCTCTCCAACTTGTTCCTGCGGCGCATCGAGGACAAGGACACCCACGGGGAGGTGCTGTGCGCCAAGACGGGCTATGTGGATCAGTCCGGCAGCTGCGCGGCCAGCCTGGCTGCGGACTATGAGGGGCGGGAGTACATCTGCGTCACCACCGGCTCCATCAGCAGCTGGGCATGTATATATGACCATGTGGAAATATATCAGGCGTTTTTGCCGGCGGCGCAGGAGTAAAAAGAGTTGATAGGAGGGTCCGGCGGGGAGGCCGGAGAGTGGAACCATGCATCATGAATTGGAACAACAGAGGCGGCTGCGCATCAGGCAGCTGGAACAGTGGAAAAAGGTACTGTTAGAGTATGTGATCATCACAGTGGCAACACTGCTGTTGGTGGCAGGAGTGCATTTCTTTAAATTCCCCAATCATTTTTCCTTCGGGGGAGTAACCGGCGTGGCGGTGGTGCTGGGGGAGGCGCTGAATTATTCGGCGGCCACTTACACCTTTATCATCAACATGGCGCTGCTGGTATTTGGGTTTATGTTTCTGGGCAAAGACTTTGGTATAAAGACTGTCTATGTCAGTGTGCTGACTTCCGTGGGCCTGTCGGCCATGGAAAAGTGGTTTCCGCTGACAGCTCCCCTGACGGAGCAGCCGGTGCTGGAACTGATCTTTGCCATCTTTCTCCCGGCGCTGAGCGCAGCGATTTTGTTCAACATCGGAGCGTCGGGCGGCGGGACGGACATTCTGGCCATGATTCTGAAGAAATATACTTCTTTTTCTATCAGCGCGGCATTGTTTCTGGTGGACTTTGTCATTGTGCTGGCCTCCTGTTTTGTGTTTGATATTCAGACGGGCCTTTTTTCAATGACAGGACTGCTGGCCAAGTCACTGGTCATTGACAATGTGATTGAGAGCATCAACCTGTGCAAGGCATTTATGATCGTCTGCGATGATCCGGAGCCGATTTGCCGCTATATCTGTGAGGAGTTGGGGCGCAGCGCCACCATTTACCAGGCGCAGGGGGCCTACTCCCACCATGCGAAAACAATGATACTGACCGTGACCAAGCGCGGCCAGGCAGTGCAGCTGCGCAACTATGTACGCCGCAGCCAGCCGGATTCGTTCATCACCATATTTAACTCCAGTGAAATCATTGGAAAGGGTTTCCGGGGGCTGAATTAGGGTGATAAAGGATTTTCACCATTCTGGATGCCTGAAGCGGTGGGATATTCTTTCCTGGTTTGTGTACGTGCAAAGAACAGGCGGAACAGATGGAATAATAAATTAGGAGGTAACAGATGGGAGACACACATAAGAAGGGACTAAATGCGGATTTGGTATGGAATGACCTAGAGAATTGTTGTAGGAGCGAGACTTTATGCGGCCAGTGTCAGGGAGAGTCCTGTATCATGGGCTTTGCCAAACAATGCATCAAAGATTATCAAAGAGACCCTAAGAAGGAGGTTGCGGGGGGCACAGAGCGTATTCCTACCATGGATTTCAAGGTGTTTGAGGAAGAGGAACTGGAAAAAGCGATTGCACATATCCTGAAAGAATGCAAGGACTGCAAGGAAGATCACACGGAAAACTGCATCATCAATGTCATTCGAAATTGCTATGAGGTAGGATTGCTGGGGGACGTACACCCCTATGAGGGAAGTGCGCTTCAGTACTTGATGTTCCTCAAAGCGAACTTCCCTGACAAAGCGGCGCAGATTGCAGAGATCTACATGAAGAATTAGCCATCGGCCCTGTCCGATGTATCTGCGTCAGTAGGATAGTGGCTGAATATCCGGAAAGCTGATATAGAGTAATGAGTGTGATTAAGAGGCTGCGGAGGGATGAGGTACGACCTTGTTCTCCGCAGCCAATTTCTTAGATAATTAATAAGGTACCTTGACAAACCAGCTGACATGTTTTACTATATAAAGGTACCTAAAGACATGCGACAGGGAAAGGAGACAGCGCCATGAATATAAAGGAAGAAAACGATTTTAGTGAAAGAGACCGCAAAGTTTGCTATGACGCGGCGATGAAGAGTGATAAGCTGATTTTTAATTTTCTGGACATCAATCGCACGATGCGTTCTCTCTATGAGGGGCGGGGAAGCCAGAAACATATTCTGATTGTCCTTCTGGAAGCCGGTTCCATCACCCAGAGAAAGCTGACGGAGAGGCTGGGCATTCAGCCCGGCTCCGCCAGCGAAGTGCTATCCAAGCTGGAGAAATCCGGACTGATTGCCCGTGCGGAGAGTTCCACTGACCGTCGTACTACGGATATCACACTCACAAAGCAGGGGAGGACGCTGGCACAGGAGGCGGCCACCCAGCGCAGGATGCGCCATGAAGAGATGTTTTCCTGCCTGACTGAAGAGGAGAAGGGCACATTGCTTGTTCTGTTGGAGAAAGTAAATGCCGACTGGCGGGAGCGTTACCGGGGCATAGGCGGCCATTCCCGCGGGCGGCGTGATCACCGTCAGGGGATGACAGAAGAAGGCAGCGAGGGCAATCCTCCCCGTGGGCCACATGGACATGGGGGCAGACGTTATTATCATGAAGGCGAAGGACGGTGACAATTTATGTGGAAATATATTAGAAAATATCTGCCGTTTGCCATTCTTGCCGCACTGTTTATGATTGGCGAGGTTATGATGGATTTGATTCAGCCCGGGCTGATGAGTAAGATTGTAGACGATGGGGTACTGGGAATAAGCAATGGCGGTGTGGGAGATTTGCGCCTGGTCTGGCAGCTGGGCTTTCAGATGATCCTGCTGGTGCTGTTCGGCGGCTTCTGTGGATCAATGAACAATGTGTTCGTACACATGTCGGGGCAGAATATCGGAAACGAGATGCGAAAGGATTGTTTCCGTAGAATCATGACTTTTTCTTTTCCGCAGCTGGACCGCTTCGGCACGGGTTCTCTGGTGACAAGGGTCACCAATGACATCACCCAGGTGCAGAATTTTGTCTCGCAGTTTGTGCGGGGGATGATCCGTACCACGCTTCTGACCTTTGGCAGTATGTACTTCATGTTTAGACAAAGCAGAACCTTCGGACTGGTGGTGCTGTGCGCGTTTCCGTTTATTGTGGGATGTATGGCCTTCTGTCTGGGGAAGGCGAATCCGCTGTTTTCCAGATTACAGGCCCAGCTTGACTCTATCAACGCCATTATGCAGGAGGATGTGTCCGGCATCCGCATTATCAAAGCCTGTGTGCGGGAAATCTACGAGAAGCTGCGGTTTGGCAGGGCCAATGATGAACTGATCAAAACACAGTTACGGGTATTGGTCATCTTTGCCTTTATGAATCCCATCGTCAACGCGATTATGTACCTGGTGGTGGCAGTGATTCTGCTGGCCGGCTCCTATGAGGTGGGAAGCGGCGTGACCACGCCCGGCTCCGTGATGGCGGCAATCACCTATACGACGCAGCTTCTCAACGGAGTTTTGATGCTGGTGATGCTCTTCCAGAATATATCCAGGGGATATGTCTCCTGGAAGCGTGTGAGAGAAGTGCTTCGCAGCGAACCGGAATTGAGAGACGGGAATTTCGAGGGAGATACGGATTGTCATGGAACCATTGAATTTCGGGATGTCTCCTTTTCCTATCCGGGGTCGGGGCAGACGGTTCTGGAGCACATTGACCTGAAAATACGGCAGGGCGAGACCATTGCCATCATGGGCGCCACCGGCTGCGGAAAAACATCGCTGGTTCATCTGATTCCCCGGTTCTATGATGTGACGGCGGGAACGGTATTGATTGACGGTGTGGACGTGAGAGAATACAGGCAGAAGGATCTGCGGGAAAAGATAGCCATTGTGCTGCAGAAGAGCGAACTGTTCAGTGAGACCATCGGGGAAAATATTGCCTGGGGAAAGCCGGAGGCGGGGGATGCCCATATCCAATCCGCCGCCGCGGTGGCTCAGGCGGACAGCTTTATATCCGCCGCGGCCCAGGGGTATGACACGCCGGTGGCGGAGCGGGGAATGAGCCTGTCCGGCGGCCAGAAGCAGAGGATTTCCATTGCGAGGGCGGCGCTGAAGTCGGCGGAGATTCTGGTCTTTGATGATTCCACCAGCGCGCTGGATTTAAAGACCGAGGCCGACCTCTATGAGGCCCTGCAACAATCCCATCCGGAGAGCACTAAGGTGATTGTTGCGCAGCGCATCGCCTCGGTGCGCAGAGCGGACAGGATCGTTGTCATGGACAACGGCCGGATTGCCGCCATAGGAACCCATGAGGAACTTCGGAAGAACTGTGGCATCTATCAGGATATCTGCCGATCTCAGATCGAAACAGCATAATTTTATGCGGGAATATGCGGAACTTTGACAGCATATACCCGGAGGGCGCACTGATGGATGTCAGGACGCCATAAAGCGGCCGGACATTCATCACAATGCCTGTGCGGCAGAAGGGAATATGCGGAACTTTGACAGCATATACCCGGAGGGCGCACTGATGGATGTCA
>CAMWTF010000152.1 GCA_947177105.1 uncultured Lachnospiraceae bacterium
CGGGGTCCAAATCATGCTCCGTGGCGATCTGTCCCACGATACCCCCCACATTGGCATCCGCCTCGATCAACCCCCGATTCAGGCACAGGGTAATCTTGCCCTGCTGAAAACTGGCGGTGTCATACCACTTTTCCGTCACTGTATCTCCGGTCTGCACCGTTTCATTTTCCTGCCCGGTCTGCTGATCTCCCTGGGAAGACTGGTTCCCTGACTGATTTTCCGCCTCCAGCACTCCGGACCCTATATTTTCAATATCTTCGCTGGCGGCTTCATCCGATGTGTCATTGACGGTAATCCCTTCATAGCTGAAGAGATCGTCCCGGATCTCGCTGAGCAAACGCCGCAGCTTCCGTGCCTGGGCAATCAAAGCATCCGCGTCCGCATCCATCACCCCCTGGGCAGCGTCCAGCGTATCCGTCAGTTCGGAAAGCCGATCCATGGCCGCCTTGAGTTCCAGGTTGAAAATCTCCAGATTATTAGATACCTGGCCGTTTTGCTGGGAAGTGGTGTCTGTTATTTTATGTAAATGGTTACTGGTGGCGTCCGCAAAATTTGACAGAGCGTTCCGGTATTCCTGGGTATACTCCGGGGCCTCCCAATCGGGAATATCCCAATCTGAGGGCTTGTTCCAATCCTCCGGTTTGTTCCAGTCAACCTGATCATTACCGCTGACGGAGTCCAAATCGTCACGCCAGTTTTCCAGCCGATCGCCTAAGCTTTCGCGTTCAGACGCCAGAGAATCCTGATTTTCATTCTCCGGTTTGTTTTCCTCGGCTTCCTGCCGCTTCTTCTCCTCCTCTTTCTCCTTGTCATTGATGGCCTTGAGATCATCGGAAAGGCGGTCAAAATCACTGGAGAGGCCAGAGATCTCCTGATTGTACACATGCCACAGATCATTGGTAATGTCCAGCAGGTTCGTGGCGGCGGTGGACACATTGCGCAGATTGGCATTCAGCTGCCTGGTGATGGCCGTGGCCTGGTCCCCATAGCTGCTTAGATGATCGTGGCTGGCCTCCAGCATATCCAGAAAAATATCCATCTCCCTGTCCAGTTCGTCCAGCTTGCCGTCGATATACTCCACCTCCATAAATGGTTCCATCTGCCCGGCAATGCCGCCCACGTCCTTTCTGCCCAGCACATGTCCCGTGTTGGTGCAGTTCTGGATATATCCCTGGTGCAGCCGCCCCACAATGCCGCCGGTATTGTAACCCACATGGGCATAGCCCACTGTTCCCGCATTGGTGCAGTAATAGATCTTGCCATCGCTGATCCCCGCGATACCGCCCGTATCCATGTGAGCGTCCAGCTTGGTGCCGGAGGATGCCTCCTCCAGATTCTCCACGGTGAAATCTTCCAGGTCATAGACCATATCGTTGGTGTATATATTGATGCTCCCTTTGTTGGTACAGTTGTTCAGAGTGCCGTGGTTACTGCCGGTGATGCCGCCGCTGCGGCGGTTGCCCAGCACTGTCACATTGGCCGTGCAGCTGCGGATCTCGCCGCTCTTTTCGTTGACGCCCGCAATGCCTCCCACTTCCTCCTCGCCTTCCAACACGCCGGAAACCTGACAGTTCACGATGCTGCCATAATTCCGGCCCACCAGGATGCCCGTCTGGCAGCCGCTGCCCTGGGGCAACACTTTGGCCTGGGAAACCACCAGATTCTGAACCACCGCCCCCTGCTGCAGATAGCGGAACAGCCCCATCTGGGAGCCTTCCTGCTGAATTGTCAGACCGCTTATGGTGTGACCCTGGCCGTCAAATATCCCGCCAAATACCGGAATCGTCAGTTCTGTGCCGGTCAAATCCAAGTCTTCTTCCAGCAGCACCCGCTTATCCCTTGACCACACATCATAAGCGCAGGCATCAGACAAGTCCTGTAATTCTTCCACGCTGGTAATGCGAAGAATCTCATACTGTCCTGTATCGTTTTCCTCCAGATACTCTCCGCTTATGTATTGTTCATATGTGGCGGAGGGCTCCTCCTGGGCCAGCGCCGGCTGACTGCTTGACACTAACAGCGCAAGGGCAAGCCCTGCCGCCAGCAGCCGCGCCGGTTTTCTGCCAAGGACAGAAGCTTCTCCCACGCTCGCCGCTGTATTGCCCCTTCCAAATCCGGTTCTGCTCTTCCACGCGCCAGGAATCATTTTTTCCTTACAATCATTCCTGTCTATGTTTTCAGTTTTCCTGCCCATGGCCATCCTCCTCTCTGTACTCCAGTAATTCCCGGGCATTCTCATACATATCCTTGGCCCGGATCACCGCCCCCATCTCTCCGTCGATAACCCCGGTGAAGTCGCCCTCGATCACACCGTTTACATATCCCTTGATATGACCTGTCATGCGGATACGCCCGCTGGCCGGCAGGGGCTTCGCCACTTCTCGTTTCAGGGTGAATGCCGTTTTTTCTATAATAATATCTCCCAGCAGCAGTGTCTGCGGCAGTACCAGCAGCACCATAGCAATGGAAGTCAGTGTGCCTCTTCCCAGGGCCAGACCGATGGCCGCCACCACCGCATTGGTGGAAATATTGTTGATGATAAAACCTGCTGCCACCAGCATGGATCCGCTGGTGACGATGGTGGGGAACGCCTGGTTCAGCGTCAGCACGATGGCCTCCTTGATGGACATATAGCTCTTAAGCTCCATATACCGGCTGGTGATCACGATGGCGTAGTCTATGGTGGCGCCCATCTGGATGGCCGACACCACCAGATAACCCAGGAAATATACCGGTTCCTGCTGCAGGTAGGGCAGCGAAAAATTCACCCATATACTGCCCTGGATCGTCAGTACCAGCAGCACCGGCAGCCCCGCCGACTGGAAGGTGAACAGCAGAATAATCATGACGAACACTGCCGTCAGCACAGTGATAATCACATTGTCCGTGCTGAAGGAGTCACTCAGGTCCTTGTTGCTGGTGGAAGTGCCCACCAGATAGATATCCTCCAGGTCATAATACCGGGCCACTGTCTGCCGGATTTCCTCCAGAGCCTCATAGGTCGCCTCCCCCTCCGATGGCACATTCAGTTCCAGCACAAAACGGCTGTAATCCTCTCCCTGCAGCTGATCCTGGGCAATGCATATCTGAGAGTGCGCATCTCCCAGCGTCTCCTCCAGATCTTCATCCAGCGTGATGTTCCCACTTTCCTTCTGGTCGTAAATATACAGGAAAATATCTATCAGCGGCAGCTCATACTCGCTGATACCGTTCACCACGGCCCCCAGGTTGCTGTCATTCACGGCATAGGCCGTGTACAGCAGTTCCGCCACTTCCACATCCATGTCAATCAGTTCGGAAAACGCCCTGGGTGTCAGCAGCTGCGTCAGCATATAGCCGTCCATGGCCTCGATATTAGCCAGGCCCATGACGGAGTCCACACTGCCTAATTTTTCCAGCGCCCGCAGCGCCCTGGCCTCCTGCTCGTAGTCGCCGCTTCGCACCAGCACCGCCAGCTGGTTAATACTGCCAAACTCCTGGTTTACCATGGAGGCGGAAAACTTATTTTCGCTCATGGTTTTGGCCTCCAGGCTGTTCACGTCATACACATAGGCCGCACGGCTGGAAAAATAAAAAGCTGCAAGCAGGCCCAGGATCAGCAGGGGCGGCACGATAAACCGGGTCATGATACAGAATTTGCCCACCGCCGTGATGTTGGGCACAAAGCTTCTGTGATGGGTCTTGTCGATGGCCTTGGAGAAATTCAGCAGCAGGCCCGGCATCAGGAAGAATACTGTCACCAGGCTCAGCACAATAGCCTTGGCCAGGATAATGCCCATGTCGTAACCGATTCGAAACTGCATGAACATCATGGCGATCATGCCCGACACCGTGGTCAGGGAACTGGAGGAAATCTCCGGGATCGCCTTGCTCAGAGCCACGATCACCGCCTCCCTGGCATCCTTGTCCTCATGCTCCTCCATGAAGCGATGAGCCAGAATAATGGCATAATCCACCGCCAGAGCCAGCTGCAGCACCACAGCAATGGAGTTGGTGACAAAGCTGATGGTGCCAAAAAGGAAATTGGTGCCCTTGTTCAGAATCGCCGCAGTGATAAAGGTCATCAGATATACTGGGATCTCGGCGTAAGTGGTGGAAGTAAAAAGCAGCACCGCTACGATTACTACCCCCGCCAGCAGCAGAATCATGACCATGTCCTTATCCAAGTCCTCCGCATCCCGCTCCTCCTGGCCGATATCCGAGGTGTAGTACACATCATAATTTGACAGGGACTCCAGCACCGCCTCCAGATATGCCTTGGTGCTCTCCTGCTTCGCCTCCCCGTCAAAGGTAACCGCAAACAGCGCTTCCATATCATGGTAGCAGTCCGGGGAGTCCTCAAAGTCCAGCATACTGACTCCCTCCATCTCCTCAATCCGCCTGGCCAGCGCCTCCGCCTCCTCAAAGGTCACATTGCAGACCATGATCCTGGCTGTACCATATGTAATGAACTGCGCGTTCATCAGATCCATGCCCTGTCGGGTCTCCGTGTCATCTGACAGATAAGTAGTCAGGTCATTGTTCACCTTGACCTTGTTCATGGAGATCAGGCTGAAAATAATCAGCAGGATAAAGACCAGGTAAAAGCCCTTCCTCTTATCCACAATCATCGTGGCCAGCTTCATCATAAAAGAGTTGTCTTTCTTCTCTTTTTCCATAATGGTATTCCCCCATTCTCTCTTACATGACAAAAGTTTTTTAGTTGATACAAGTTTTTTTATCAACAATAGTTGATTTTCTTTACGAGAGTTATTATAATGAAAATATGGCAAAAGGCAATATCCAAAATTATACGGATTGTGCATTTTAAAACATTTTTCCGGGATATGTTGATTTATACCAAAGATTTTATGATTTGTTTAGAATTGGGCAGAGTGCAATATCGCAGGCCCGGCCTGGGATATGCCGTTTCACAATTATGGAGAGGAGACCATATGGCACAGGAAAAAATGGACCGCCGTGTTCGCCGCACCAAGGCTTTGCTGCTTCAGGGACTGATTCAATTGATGAAGGAAAAGGATATCAAAGACATTTCTGTCAAGGAACTGTCCGATCTGGCAGATATCAACCGGGGTACATTCTACCTCCACTACAGCGATGTGTACGATATGCTGGGCAAGATAGAGGAGGAGCTGTTTCAGGAATTTAATGAGATTCTGGAGAGGGATCTGGCAGTGGACGGCAGCGGCCCCGTGATCCCCAGACCGGTACTTCTGGACCTCTTTATCTTTCTGGACCATAACCGCGCCCTGGCCAAGGTGTTGATCGGCCCCCACGGGGATATGGCTTTCGTGAACAGGCTGAAGGATCTGGTGAAGGAAAAGCTCCGCATGTTGATGGACAATGCGGAGCGCTCTGTGGAGCATTTTGAATATTTCTATTCCTTCATGGTCTCCGGCTGCATCGGGGTCATCGAATGCTGGCTGAACCAGCCCTCCCCGGTCTCCCCGGAGGAGATTGCAGGCTATTGCAGCGCCATGCTGCAGGGAGGGCTGCCTGCAGCGGTGCAGTAATAGGCCAAATGCTAAAAGACAGGGATATCACATATCCAAATATAAAGTAAGTTACTGTCAGAATGACCGCCAGATCGGTACTGTTGTACAGAGACGAATCTAATAGAGCGGACACGTCGCTTTATAATTACTTTTTGTACATCAATTTCTCCAGCAGGGCCTGACACCCCTCCAACACATCCGAGTAGGTGGCATCAAAATTCCCCGAATACCAGGGATCCGCAATATCCCTCTCCTTTCCCGCCCAAGACAGCAAAAGGGATATCTTATGCTCCGGGTCGCCGCCGCACATTCGGGTCATGTTTCGAATGTTGGCCCTGTCCATACCGATCAGGTAGTCATATCGGCTGTAGTCCGCCTTAGTCAACTGCACCGCGCGCTTTCCCTCACAACTCAGGCCATGCTCCGCCAGTTTTTTTCTGGCAGGAGGATAGACCGGATTTCCCACACCATTCCAGATTTCCTCGGTGCTGGTGGCGGCTGAAGCGATGGTGAACTGGTGCGTGAGACCGGCCTGGGAGACCAAGTCTTTCATTATGAACTCGGCCATGGGGCTGCGACAGATGTTGCCGTGGCAGACAAAAAGTATTCTAATCATAATTTATTCCTTTCTCAAAATGCCCAAAAATGCCGTGTTTTGGCACGTTTTGCGGGCTTATATTTTTTAGTTTTATCACCCCTGTTGTACTACACTTTTTGCAAAACAAGGCAAAACGGAGCAAATCACATCCCTCATTCGTAGTCTTTCCGTAGTCGGACAGGGGGTGCAAAACTACTCCGTTTTTTACGAAAACGGGGGGATTTTCCCGGCTGACGGGTACATTATTT
>CAMWTF010000153.1 GCA_947177105.1 uncultured Lachnospiraceae bacterium
TCCCTGCACCCGTTTTGTCAACAGCCTGCTGTATGCGGGCGGGGGGATCTTTGGCGCTCTGGTGGCGATCAGGGGCGGCATCAGCGTGGGCAGGCTGTCCTGCTTTTTGAGTTATGCCAACCAGTACACCAAGCCCTTCAACGAAAGCTCCGGCGTGCTCACGGAACTGCCGAACTCCATCGCCTGCGCCGCCCGGATCTTTGAACTGATCGAGGAGGAGGCCCAGGCGCCGGATGCGGAGAATGCCAAGGCGCTAACGGACGCCCGGGGCAATGTGCAGCTGGAGCATGTGTATTTCCAGTATGTGCCTGATAAAAAGCTGATACAGGATTTTAACCTGAGCGTGAAGCCGGGCCAGAGGGTGGCTATTGTGGGCCCCACCGGCTGCGGCAAAACCACGATTATCAATTTGTTGATGCGGTTCTATGACGTGGACCAGGGGTGTATCAGGGTGGATGGAACGGATATCCGGGATCTGACCCGGGGAAGTCTGCGCACCAGCTACGGCATGGTGCTGCAGGAGACCTGGCTGCGGGCCGGGACGATCCTGGACAACATCCGCATGGGCAGGCCCCAGGCCACGGAGGAAGAGGTGATTGCCGCCGCCAGGGCCGCCCATGCCCATAGCTTTATCAAGCGTCTGCCGGAGGGGTATCACACCGTGATCACCGAGGACGGGGGAAGCCTGTCTCAGGGACAGAAGCAGCTGCTGTGTATTGCCAGGGTCATGCTGTGCCTGCCGCCCATGCTGATCCTGGACGAGGCCACTTCCTCCATAGACACCCGCACCGAGATACGGATTCAGAAAGCCTTTGCCCGCATGATGGAGGGGAGGACCAGCTTTATTGTGGCCCATCGTCTGTCCACCATCCGGGAGGCGGATATTATCCTGGTCATGAAAGACGGCAATATCATCGAGCAGGGTAGTCATGAGAGCCTGCTGGCCCAGGGAGGTTTTTATAAGAACCTTTACAACAGCCAGTTTGCGGGATAATCAAAGATGCTGTAAGCGATCTTTATAAGGCTCTGCGCAGAAAAAGAGCCATATCAGGGAGGCGTATATGTACAAAATCTTGATTGTGGAGGACGATGAGGGAATCGCTCAGTCCCTGTCCCGGCAGATTGCCAGCTGGGATATGGAGCCCCGATGCGTGGAGGATTTTCATAAGGTGATGCAGGAGTTTGCCGCTTTTGAGCCTCAGCTGGTGCTGCTGGATATTATGCTGCCCTTTTATAACGGCTACTACTGGTGCAGCGAGATCCGACGGGTTTCCAAGGTGCCGATTATCTTTTTGTCCTCTGCGTCCGATAATATGAACATCGTTATGGCTATGAACATGGGCGGGGATGACTTTATCGCCAAGCCCTTTGATATGGCGGTGCTGATCTCCAAGATCCAGGCCCTGCTGCGCAGAACCTATGATTTTGGCGCTGCTCTGCCGGTGTTAGAGCACCGGGGGGCGCTGCTAAACACAGGGGACAATACTCTGACCTACCGGGGAGAGCAGATTCCCCTGAGCAAAAATGAGTATCGAATTATGCTGTCCCTGCTTGAGAGCAAGGGTCAGGTGGTAAGCCGGGAGCGGCTGATGGAAAAGCTGTGGGAGACGGACAGTTTTGTGGATGACAATACGCTGACAGTCAACGTAAACCGCCTGCGTAAGAAGCTGGAAGCGGCCGGGCTGGAGGATTTTATCACCACAAAGTTCGGCGTGGGCTATCTGGTCTGCGGCTGACAGCGCCAGACAGCGCTTTCTGCCAAAGGCCGTTCGGAAATCTAATCCGTGCTGTTTAGGTGACAGGAATAGGTACGAGGACATGATTATGAGACATTTTATATGGATATATTTCAGGCAGCAGAAAAGGCATATTTTGACCTGTCTGCTGTTTTGCGTTATTTTTTCTGTTATTTTCTTGCTATACCGACTGCCCTTTTCTGCCATAGTGTATCCGCTCTTGCTCTGCATGGTGGCGGGGCTGGGGATTATGGGCATTGACTTGGTTCTGACCTATCGGCGCTATGCCGCTTTGCGGCAGACTCTGGATGTCGTAGGGCTGGAGTTGGATCAGGAAATTTTGCCGGGAAAAGAATCTGCATATTCCCGGGAGGGAGAGGGAAGCCCTAACGGGCGCCTGCAGACAGCATATGGCGAGGAAAGCGCCCGAGAACATTTTCAGCCAGAGGAGGGCTGTGCCTGGGAGCTGCTGCAGGAAATGCTTTATGGGCAGGGAGAGCTTAATCCCGAGAGAGGCGGCTGGGAGGTGCGCATCTACCGGGAGATGGTGAGACAGCTGCTGCTGGAGCAGAGGCGATGGCAGGATATTATGCAGATACGCCATCAGGATACAGTGGACTACTACACTACATGGGTTCACCAGATCAAGACACCTATCGCCGCCATGGGGCTGGTTTTGCAGCAGGAGGACACAGAGGACGCCCGCAGGCTCAGTGAGGAGCTGCAGCGCATAGAGCAGTATGTGGATATGGTGCTGACCTATCTGCGGCTGGGCAGCAGGGAGACGGACTATGTGTTTATTCAGGTGGATCTGGACAAGCTGCTTCGCGGGTGCGTCAGGAAATATGCCGGACAGTTTATCCGCAGGCATCTGGCGCTGGATTACCATAACATAAACTGCCAGGTGCTGACGGATGAGAAATGGCTGGCTTTTGTGGTGGAGCAGGTGCTTTCCAACGCCTTGAAATATACCAGGGAAGGGAGTGTCAGTATCTATCTGGAATCGCCCTGCACTCTGTGCATCCGGGATACAGGTATAGGCATCGCCCCGGAGGACTTGCCACGGATTTTTGAAAAGGGATACACAGGCTATAACGGGCGCAGCGACAAGAAGGCCACAGGTCTGGGGCTGTATCTGTGCAGGCAGATCTGCGAACGGCTGAAATCCACCATCACTGCGGAGTCTGTACTTGGGGAGGGAACCATCATCCGCATCGGCCTGGGCCGCGAGGTGCTGGAGGTGGAATAAAACATACTTGTGACAAAAATGTAAGATTTATGCGGGAAAATGTAAGTTGATTCGATGGCGGTTATTTCCACTATTTTTTATAATGAGTCCATAATCAAAAAGCTGTTGCCAAGAGATGAAGCATCTGTGGAAACTGCCGGATGGCTTTTCAGGCGGAGGAAGAGAGCATGGATGCAGAGAAAGATAATGCAGCGCAGGCAGCAGGGAATATGGAGGAAATATATGAGCATATTGGAAGTCAGAGAAGTGAAAAAGACCTACACCACCCGTCTGGGCAGCAATCGGGTGGAGGCGCTGAAGAATGTATCCTTCAGCGTGGAACAGGGCGAATACGTGGCGATCATGGGCGAATCCGGATCCGGCAAGACCACTTTGCTTAATATTCTGGCGGCGCTTGATAAGCCTACCGGGGGCAGCGTGATTCTCGGGGGCCAGGATCTGGGACGCCTTAAGGAATCCACAGTGGCGGCTTTCCGCAGGGATAACCTGGGTTTCGTGTTCCAGGATTTCAATCTGCTGGACACTTTTACCCTGGAGGACAATATCTATCTGCCTCTGGTGCTGGCCGGCAAACGCCATGATGAGATGCGTGTGCGGCTGCAGCCCATTGCGGAGCAGCTGGGCATCACGGAGCTGCTGAAAAAGTATCCTTATGAGGTGTCCGGCGGCCAGAAGCAGCGCGCGGCGGTGGCCAGAGCGCTGATCACCGGCCCTAAGCTGGTGCTGGCGGACGAGCCTACAGGGGCGCTTGATTCCCGGGCCACGGACGAATTGCTGCGTTTGTTTGCAGGGATCAATCAGAGCGGGCAGACCATTTTGATGGTGACTCATTCGGTCAAGGCCGCCAGCCATGCGGGGCGGGTGCTTTTTATCCGGGACGGCGAGGTGTTCCATCAGATCTACCGGGGCAGCAGCACCAACGAGCAGTTGTATCAGAAGATATCGGATACTCTGACGCTGCTGGCCACCCAGCCGGGGCGCATGGGAACGCAGCCCCAGTCAGAGTCCCAGCCGGGCTACGTGGAAAACCAGCCACAGACAGCATCCAGACCGGACAATATGCCTTCCCAGGGGCAGCAGGCTATGAACAGAGGGGAGGGAACGGTATGAAGATCGGTTTCTATCCCCGCCTGGCATGGTCGGGCATTCGGAAAAACAAGGAGCTTTACATCCCTTACCTGCTGACCGGCATGGGCATGATTATGATGTACTATATTGTGAGTTATCTGTATACGGGCACTCTGCTGAATAACGTGCGGGGCGGCGATATTGTTGCAGTGTTCATGGGACTGGGACGTTTTGTGATCGGAGCGTTTTCTGTCATTTTCCTATTCTACACCCACTCATTCCTGATCCGCAGACGCAAGAGGGAGTTTGGATTGTACAGTATCCTGGGGATGAACAAGTTCAACCTGGCCCGGATCATGATCTGGGAGAGCGTGATGGTGATATGCATCAGTCTGGTGTCGGGGCTGGCATTTGGAATCCTTTTTTCCAAGCTGGCGGAACTGCTGATGAATTATATCCTGCGGGCGGATGTGAATTATTCCATGAGGATTAACCCGGAAAATGTGAAGCAGACCGTGATTCTGTACCTGATTATTTACCTGCTGATTCTGGTGGTGACACTGAGGCAGGTTCATATGGCGGATCCCATACAGCTGCTGCGCAGTGAGAATGTGGGGGAGCGTCCGCCTAAGGCAAACTGGCCCATGGCGCTGGCCGGAGCTGCGCTCCTGGGGTTTGCTTACTATCTGGCAGTTTCCATCGAGGATCCCATTGCGGCCATGCTGTGGTTCTTTTTGGCGGTGCTGCTGGTAATCGGGGGCACATATCTGCTGTTCATTGCGGGAAGTGTGGCGCTGTGCAGGCTGCTGCAGAAGAATAAGCGATACTATTATAAAACCAACCATTTTGTGTCCGTTTCCTCCATGGTCTACCGCATGAAGCGCAACGGCGCAGGACTGGCCTCCATCTGTATTCTGTGTACCATGGTGCTGGTCATGCTGTCCTCCACGGTGTGCCTGTACGGCGGGCAGGAGAGCAGCCTGCGATCCCGGTATCCTCGGAATATCATGACGGACAACCGGGCGGACAGCTATGAGCAGCTGCGGGAGGAAAACTATGCTCCCATAAGAGCCGCCATCGAAGAGGTGCTGAATGCCCACGGGCAGACAGCTGCGGCCCACAATGTTTTGGACTATTCCTATGTAGTTCTGGAGGGAGTGTTTCACGACGGTATTATGGAGACCAGTGCTTCCGATACGTATCAGCTTGACGGTAACACTTATCAGAATATGTGGGAGATATTTGTAGTATCTCTGGCGGATTACAACCGTCTTATGGGGACGCAGGAGACTTTGGAGCCGGGACAGCTGCTGATGTATACCACCAAGATGTGGTTTCGGCAGGACAGCATGCAGTTTGCGGGAACAGAACAGACGTGGCAGTGCAAAAGGGCAAAAAGTTTTGTGGACAACGGCACAGACAGTATGCAGATCATTCCCTCTATGTTCCTCTTTGTGGAGGATGTGGAAAGCTTTATCCGGCCCATGACAGGATGGGTGGATTTCTATGGGTATCCTCTGCTGCGATACGACTGGATCTATGGTTTTGACTTAGACTGTTCATTGGATGAGCAGGGAACGATCTTCTATGAAATTAAGGGAAAGTTAAGTCAGCTGCCGGAACTGGCGCTGCACTGCAGCGCAGAATCCGTGGCAGCGAACCGCAGCACTTATCGGGAGATGTACGGCGGCCTGTTTTTCCTGGGGATCATGCTGAGTATTGTATTTGTATTCGCCACCACACTGATCATGTATTACAAGCAGATCTCCGAGGGATACGAGGACCAGAGCCGCTTTGAGATCCTGCAAAAGGTGGGCATGACCAGAAAGGAGGTTAAAAAGACCATCAACAGCCAGGTGATGACTGTGTTTTTCCTGCCTCTGCTGGTGGCCGGAATCCATCTGGGTTTCGCTTTCCCGTTCCTGTATAAGGGGCTCATGCTGTTGAACTTCAACAACCTGTGGCTGCTGCTGCAGGTGGCCATAGCGGCTTATCTGCTCTTTGGCCTGGGGTATGTGGTGGTATACCGCGTCACCTCCAGGGCCTACTATCATCTGGTGGGCGGCGCAAAGTAAGACAGCACGAAAAAGAGTGAAAATTTTCGAGAAAAAGCAAAATTGTGGAATTTTTTGAAATAGCAAAAAAAAGGTTGCAATTTTCGTGGAAATATATTATAGTAAACAAGTGCCACGAAAATGGCAGCTGTGGCTGATTGGTCAAGCGGTTAAGACGCCGCCCTCTCACGGCGGAAACAGGGGTT
>CAMWTF010000154.1 GCA_947177105.1 uncultured Lachnospiraceae bacterium
GTCGGACTGGCCGTGGGCTTTGCCGTAGGCTGTGGCGTCGGACTGGCCGTGGGCTTTGCCGTAGGCTGTGGCGTCGGACTGGCCGTGGACTCCGCTGTGGGCTGGGGCGTCGGACTGGCTGGGGACGCTGCTGTAGACCAATATGTGGGACTGACCGTGGGCTCTGCCGCAGGGCTTACCTCCGGTGACGCAGTGGCAAGTTCCGACAGCACTCCCTGCGGTTCCGTCATGCCCAGCTGCGCCGCCCTCTGGCGAATTTCCTCGTCTGTCATCTGCGCCTGTCCCTTCTGGCTGTAACCCATCAACAGCGCCGTCACAATAATGCCGATGCCCAGAGCACGCAAATAATATTTTAAACCTGTCCTATTCATGAATTATTTCTTCCTTCAAACAAATCAATAACCAGTTTCACTTCACCCACGCCCAGATCCAGCTGTTTGGCAATGGTCACGTTGGACCGTCCCTGGCGGTGAAGCTCCAGAATCTTATCATTTTTATTGCTATAACTCTCTGTCCCCTGCAGTTCCTGCTGGGACTGGACGGGAATCTCCTCCTCAGGGATCTGCTCCGGCCCACTGGTCTCCTCTTTTGCCTCTTCAGCTATGGTCTGAAAAGCCGGCGCAACCACCTGACGGGCCATCTGGGTAGCCGCCTCAGTCTCCCGCAGAGCAATCTCCGCCTCTCTGGTAACCGCCTCCACTTCCCGGCTGGCGATCTCCGCCTCTCTGGTGACCGCCTCTACTTCCCGGCTGGCAATCTCCGCCTCCTTAACCCTTTGCTCCACTTCCGAAGCCGTATTCTTCAGGCTGTCATGCTTGGCATTGAGCATATCATACAGAAATGTGATCTCCTGCTGGCTCTTATTGATCTGTCCCAGCACAGTATCCGAGTACTCGTTTACCGCCATAATTTTCTCATTGGATATCCTCTCCAGTGTACGCTCCGTCTTCTCCATGGAATCTTTTATGGCTTCCTCCACTGTATCATCCACCTGGCTGCGTATCCTCTCCAGTTCCTGATCCACCAGGTCGTATATTTCATCTTTAGCCATCTCCATGTTGTGTGCCGGACTGTTTCCTTTTCCGCTTGGAATCAGAAAACTGGCAACAAAAACAAGAGCTCCTATGACGAGGAGTACAATCTCCATACTATTCATATTCCTATATTCCTCTTTCCCGCAAATCACAGGATTGCCCTGCGGTATCGCGCACCAATTATATCTTCATATCAAAGCTCTGACGCGGACGATCCTTTATCACCATCTGCTGTGCAGGCTCTGTCCCCTTGCGTTTTCTGCCGCCGTCCCCGTGGTATTCGTTGCTCCCCTTTTCCCGGGCATCCTGCCGCTTATTCTTCCACTCAGCTTCCTCACCGGATCGCACCTGCCTAGCCTTCTGCTGGTTATCTTCCTCCCGGTTCTGGCTGATGCTGACCTGGTTCATATACCCTTTATTGTCCTCATTCTGCTTGATCGTTGAATAATCCTGCACTCTGGCGATTGTCGCATTTTGAATTGCACTTACAGCCATAAGACCATCCCTTTCTCAAAATATTACGCCAGAAGGAATGCCTTCTCACAGGCATTCCTTCAACACTATAGGCCAACCATCTTCACATCTCCGCCAATCCGTTTGAAACGGCAGTGCTGATAACTGCTGCGCAGGGACAGGGAGACATCCTTAATCACGATCACTGTGCCGGGAAATGCTTCCCCTGTAACTTCCACACAGGCGTCATTCTGATCCTCAAAGGCAGCCTGCAGCTGCTCCCATTTACTGCTTTTCTCCTGAAGTTCCTTTCTCTTGGAATCAGTGAGCGCCACCAGGGATTTGATATATTTTAACTGATCCGGAGAAAACTGGGCCCCTTTTGCTCTTTTCTCCGCAAAATTGGTCAGGATCGGCTGGGTCTTCTTGATCACCTTCTGGATCTCCTGCAGTTCCTCCTGCAATGTCTGATACTCTGCTTTTAACCTGGGGTTCACTCCCACCTCCACCAAGGTTGACGATCCCAAGCTGGCTCCCAGCGTCTTGGCGCTGACCTTATAGTTGGCACATACATGACCGCCGGTGATATTCCCCCGCCTGCCGGTGACAGTGATCTCGCTTCCTGCCGTGACCTTGCTGTGCAGGATAGACTCTGCGGATACATAGCCCGACGCATGGGCATTGGAATTTTCCAGGAACTTGGCAATAATATTACCGCCTGCCTCCAAACGTCCTTTGCTCATGCCATTCATCCCCCTGGTGATCACAATATCTCCGTCCGCACGGATAAAGGCGCCTTCCACCACGCCCTTGACAATCACATTGCCTTGAGCAATCACACTGAAACCGGAACAGACATTGCCGTTCACCTGCACACTGCCCTCAAATTCTATATTTCCGGTACTGTTGTCTACATTCTCCACCTCATACAGATCAGACACAAACACCTGATCGTCCACCAGGGACACGCAGCCATTCACCTGGGAAGATATGGACATGCGATCCTCCGACTGGAGTACATTTTTACCGAAACGCAGAGTCGCCCTCTTCACATTTCGGGGCCTGATCTGTGCCCCCGCCACATTATAGCCGCTCTCTCCGGGATCCTCCGGGATAATCTGGGCCAGCAGATCGCCCTTCTTGCAGTGGTTGATGGTATTTAAGTTAAAAAAGTCTACACTGCCATCCGCCTTCAACGTGGGCACCGCCTGGGGATCCGTATTGAAAAAATACTGGATCTGCGCATCCTTGCCATGGCGGGGCGGCTTACCTTCTGCCACCACCAGATTCTTACAATACTCGCCCTTACGGAAATGTTTTTTCAGCAGTTCCTGATTCAGCCCATAAACGATCTTCTTAAACTGCATATCCTTTATGAATTCGTCCATGGACATGCGCTGTCCCGTCTCGGAGGGCGGGTAGAAACGCACTGTCACGGTCATGAAATCCTCACTGATCTCCAACTGATAACTCTCCTGCTCCGGCGGACAGCTGCCCAGTCCCAACATCACGGTCTGCACCGAGTCCGCACTCACAGCTTTCTTTAGCATGGCAATATCATAAGTTATACCACGCTTTCCCAGATAGTCCGTCAACTCATTTATCTGTATTGCCTCCCCACCATTCTGGGGCGGTACGCACTTTATTCCGAACCCTTTTTGGATATTCACCAATTGAAAATAACCGTTCACAGCCATTCCTCGCTTCCTCCAATCTAAAATTCCGTAGATTCCTGCACAATACAAAAATCCGCTGATTTGTCTTTCAGAAGTATCCCTAACGGTTCCCAAGAATACCCATATAATTTCCCATCTTTCCTCTCATTTTCTGAAGCGCTCTGGTATGCAGCTGGGAGATCCGGGATTCTGAAACCCCCAGCACATTACTGATCTCCTTCAGCGTCAGATCCTCATAGTAATAGAGAGTGATGACTTTTTTCTCTTTTTCTGTCAGCAGTTCCAGCGCCTCTCCCAATATCTTGGCCAGCTCCTGCTTCTCCACATTTTCCTCCGGGCTCAGAAACCTCGCCGCCGTATGCTGCCCGCTGTCCTGTGATATCTCGCTGCCCTGCTCAATATACTCATTCAGAGACACCAGCCCCGTGATCTTCATCTGGGACTGCCAATCCACATACTCATCATCCGTGATGCCCAGGCCCTGGGCAATCTCCTCATCGGTGGCGCTCCTTCCGGTCTCCGTCTCAATTTGCCGTATAACAGTATCAATCTGCTTTTGCTTCTGCCGGATGGTTCTGGGAATCCAGTCCATCTTGCGAATTTGATCCAGTATGGAACCTCTGATCCGCAGACTGGCATAGGTCTCGAATTTTACTTCCTTGAGAGTGTCAAACTTGTCAATCGCATCAATCAGACCAAAAATACCATAGCTGACCAGGTCGTCATATTCCACATTGTAGCCAAGATACATGCTCAGCCTCCCGGCCACGGTCTTAACCAAAGGTGCGTATTCCAGAATAATCTTCTCGCGAAGCTCCGGCGTTCTGGTTTTCATGTAATCTTCCCAGAGCTTCTTTCTGCCTGCATCATCCATGGCGCTCTCCTTTCTGCATTACCCGCTGCTTACCCATGTCCTTATTCTATTGTCGCAGATTCCTCTTCGCCTTCCACTGCTTCCTCCCCTTCGGACAATGCAGTTTCCGCTGCCAGCCGTTTTTCATTTTCACTGTCAAAATAATTAAGAACGCTGCACAATACCCATCCCAGTCCATAGAACAACAGCATGGCTCCCAGAAGGGTTGTCATTCTGAAAAGAAGGCTTTCTCCTCGGGCCATGGTAAACAGGCAGCAGATAGCTCCTGACACCAGCATCATAATTACCGGTATTAATTTTCTCTTCATGTCTACCTCTCTATGCGCACCGCAGGGCTGCCTGCGCCCCGGCGCTAACCAGTATTGCCTTTTCCCTATATGACAGTCTCATTCCGGCCCACCGCCCGTATATGAAAATCCCCAGTCTCCGGGAAAAAGGTAACTGTCCTTCCGTAATTGGCCCCTGTGTCGGCAGCCAGCAGCGGAATATTCAACTGTTTCAAAACCGCCCTGGATGCCGCCGCGTTGCGCTCACCCACGTTCATCAGGTTATTCTTGCTCATAGACTGGAACATGGTAGCTCCCCCGGCTATCTTTGCAACCATCCTAACCCTGGAAGCCCCCATCCTCTCCATCTGCCGCACCAACTCCACAATACCGGTATCCGCAAACTTTGCAATATTCTGATTGCCCCGTATAGATGTGCTGTCCGGCAGCATAATATGTGCCAGACCGCCGATCCCTGTTTTGGGGTCTCTTATGGCAATTCCAATACAGGACCCAAGCCCTAAAGTAATTAAACCATCCGGGCTCTTACAAGTCTTTAAATCCGCCATGCCAACTGTAATGATATTACCCATCCGTACATTCCGCCTCCTCGCTTAGCCCCTATACAATACCCAGTGCAGATAAAATCTTTTGATATGATGGTAAATCAGGGATCAATATAAAGTATCCGTCAACCTCCACATCGTCGGAGAATCTGGACTGAATCATCAAAATATTGTCTCCCAGTTCACCAAACATAATGGCCGGTACGCTCAAAATCGCGCCCGCCATATCCACAGTCAGGCTCGGCGGCGTAGGGAAAATGCATAGGTTGGTCAATGTAGCCAGGGAGTTCAAGTACGCTCCCGTTATGATGTTGCTCAGCTCCATCATAGCGGAAGTTTCCATCTCGTCCAGATCCGGCCGTCCGGAATCATACCCCATCATCATCTTTTTAACCAATCCCTTGGCGGCTCCCAATTCCACCAGAAACATGATGCTGCCGGTGATATCACCCTCCACGCCCAGAAGCACACCCACCATCAGCTGCTCTTCGCCGCCGACCATGGCGCCAACCTCTGAGAACTCCAGAAGCCGTACCTGGGGAACCTGCATATCCACTTTGCTCTGCAGCATCTGGGAGAGCGCCGTCATGGCATTGCCGGCGCCGATATTACCGATTTCACGCAACACGTCTAAATAATTGTTTGTCACATGTTCCAAACTCATCTCTGACATAAGCCATCTCCTTAACTAAAGTTCCGCTACTAATTATGGCGTATTCTCTCTCTCCTGCATCACCAGATTGAAATCGAGCAGCGAGATCAATCCGCCCTCGCACTTGCCGATTCCACCTATAAAATTCATCTTGTCATCCTTTGAATCATAAGAAACCTTTTCAATTTGCCCCTCATCCAGTGTAACCACTTCCTTCACTTCGTCCACTATGACGCCTATACTGCCATACTGCCCAAGCTTCAAAATTATAATACGGGTGGCCTTGGTAATTTCGTCCTCCGGCAGGAACATCTTCAGCCGCAGGCTCATAATGGGAATCACCTCGCCGCGCAGATTGATCACGCCTTTGAGATACGGCGCCACCTTGGGCACCCGGGTGATCTTCTGCATCCTCACAATATTGTCAATATACCGGATGTCTACGCCATACTGCTCTTCGCCCAGACGCACCACAATATACTGCTGAGTTATCGCTGCTACACTCGCTGTCTCGTTATTCTCAACTACCTTTACCTCTTCCATCTTGTTATCCCCTTCTATATTGAAGTTCCGCATTTTCCCTCCGAACACATTTCCGGTGAACAACATCCGGCCACTTAGGTGTCCGTATGTTGTTCATGTATTCCTCGGGAATATGCTGTATTGAAGTTCCGCATTTTCCCTCCGAACACATTTCCGGTGAACAACATCCGGCC
>CAMWTF010000155.1 GCA_947177105.1 uncultured Lachnospiraceae bacterium
GATCAACACGCTGCGGAAACGTCTGTCCGCGGTGAAAGGAGGGCGCTTCGCAAAATGGTGCGAGCCGGCCGGGATAGATGCCATTATCCTGTCAGACGTACTCGGCGATCCCCTGGATATGATTGCCTCCGGGCCTGCCGCGCAGGATCGTTCCACTTGTGAGGAAGCTCTGGAGATTGTGGAAAAATATCACCTGGACGTGACGGAGGAAATGCTTTCCTGTCTTAGGCAGGAGACACCCCGGGAACTTAGCCATGTGAACAGCCATGTGATTGGCAGTGTGGGTCAGCTGTGTCTGGCTGCGGCGGAAAAGTGCCGGGAATTGGGGTATGAAGTCCATATTTTGACGGACCGGCTGTGCTGTGAAGCCAGGGAGGCGGGAAGCTTCTTGGCATCTTTGGCTGGAAACAACCCGACAGCAGGAGAAAAAGTTAGCATAGCCGGGAGCGGTCTGACAACAGACGAAAGAGGTACCCTGGCCGGAAGTGTTCTGACAACAGGGGAAAAAGCCTCTCCAGCTGAAAGCGTCCCAACATCGGAAGAAGGTTTTTTTCCAGCTCCACCCCCCTCCCCGTCAGGAAAACGGGCCTACATCGCAGGAGGTGAGTGCGTAGTGCATCTCCGTGGAAAAGGACTGGGCGGCAGGAATCAGGAATTGGCCCTGGCTGCGGCGCAGGGCCTGGCGGGGATTCCCAATGCGGCAGTATTCAGCGTGGGTTCCGACGGGACGGACGGCCCCACGGACGCAGCAGGCGGCTACGTGGACGGGGACAGCCTTGGCGCGTTGGAAGCAAAGGGAATCCACGTACAAGATGCCCTTGCCCGCAACGATTCCTATCACGCGCTGGAAGCCATCGGGGGCCTGCTGAAAACAGGCCCCACAGGAACCAATGTCAATGATTTTTGTGTACTACTGATCGATGTCTGAGAGTTTGCAGGTGTAAGGCATAGAACTTCCCATACCCTCTGGGTGCTGCACCATTCTCTGTGGCACGACAAAGGAGTTGTTTGAAAGTCCCAAGTTCTTCTTGCACTAGCATCCCAGCAGCCGGTTCATCTCCCGCACCTCCTGCCGCTGGGAGACTATGATATTCTCCAGTATGGGCTGCAGCTGGGGGCAGATACAGTACCGCAGGGCATTTTCCGACATGTAGATGGCGCCCTGATGGTGGGGAATCATCTCCCGCATAAAATTGGCGCTGATATTGTTGTCGGAGCAGGCATTGTTCATCTCTGCGAACATGTTTTGGGTGATCTGGTGGTAGCGGTGCTGGTACAGGCACAGATCCTGGCTGGAGTTTTCCAGCTTATAGCAGCACTTTAGCGCCTCTGTCATCTCCTGTATCCCCTGCTCCTGCATGGTGATGATGTTTTCGGCAATAGTGCGCAGCGGGGCGCAGGGATTGTATTGCAGAAGATTTTTGGACATATCAACAGCCGCCATGTGATGGGGGATCATCTGTACGATGAAATTGTGGGAGAGGCTGTCGGTCAGTTCCGCAGCCCCCATGCTCCGGATCATTTCCTCCAGAATCTCGTAGAACCTGACCAGGTAACATTTGGTATTCTCTTCGAATTTACAGATATGAATCATAGCCAATAACCTTCCTTTCTGTTATAAAGTTCCGCATCCGCCCTTCCTGTGGAGGAATTTCCGTTCAAAGTACAACAGCAATTTGGGGCCTGGCGGATTTCCGGTTTTCGCGTCAGACAGCAGGATGCTCCTCCCTGCTTTAAGATATGCGTCACTGGAAGGTATGTGAGACCATTTATTCACATATAACACATTTACAAACATAATACCATGCTATATAATAACGGATGAGCAGGCAGCATCTACTCAATGAGGCAAATATTACACCATTGTGATCATGGATGCACAATAACAGAGACTTCAAAGAGGATAGTTTCCATTACAGGGAGGATATAGCCATGCGACTGCCGGAGAGTATTCGTCAAATCATATCAAATGAAACATACAGGACCGATGAGATTGGCATGTCCGAGTCCTCCGTCCTGATTTTTGCGGACAAGGTCTTAAAAATACAGAAGCACGGCAGGGAGGCGGAGAATGAGCATCGCATGATGGAGTGGCTGCAGGGCAGGCTCCCCGTCCCGCAGGCGCTGGCATATGAGATCGTGGGAGACACTTCTTATCTGCTGATGAGCAGGATCTCCGGGGAAATGGCCTGTGAAGAAATCTACATGCAGAATCCGGCCCAGCAGGTCAGGCTGCTTGCTGCCGGTCTGAAAAAGCTCTGGAGTGTGGACATTTCCGATTGTCCGGCAGACTGGAGCCTCAAAAACAAGCTGCTCCAGGCCGAGTACAATGTAAAAAACGGATTGGTGGATATGGATAATGTGGAGCCGGACACTTTCGGAGAGAATGGTTTTCGGAGTCCTGCCGCCCTGCTGCAGTGGCTCTATGAGAACCAACCCCAGGAGGAACTGGTATTGTCCCACGGCGACTACTGTCTTCCTAATGTATTTGGTGCAGGTGATGCGTTGACCGGCTATATCGATCTGGGCAGGACGGGAATCGCGGACAAATGGTGTGACATTGCCCTGTGCTACCGCAGCCTGTCCCACAACTATAACGGCAGCTACCATGGGCGTCAGGCATATGAGGGGATTGATGACCTGCTCCTGTTCCGGGAACTAGACCTGGAGCCTGACTGGGAGAAGATACGGTATTATATCTTGCTGGATGAACTGTTTTAAAGGTTAGGGAGAGAATCAAATAAATGATGATATCCCAAAAAGCGACTCCCAATCCTGGGAGGCGATAATCCGCTCACTGGGTTTGTCCGCGTTTTTTAACATGCTTTCCACCCGGTTCTCCAGCGCCACGTCGATGAACTTATCCACATCAATGCCCCGCAGTTCAAAGAACAGCAGGGGATTTTCGTCAAATCTTGCGCCGATGCCATAGAGCACTGCAGCCACATGCTTGCACATCAGGGCCCAGTCCGGACAGCTGCAATTAAAGCTGATTTCCTTGGGGGAGGGGAACAGGCCCTCCTTGCCGGTGAACAGTTCCTTCAATTCCTCGGGGAACTTGCCCTGCAGCAGCAGCTCCAGGTTTTCTATCTTCCGCTCGCACTGGCTGATGGCGTGTTGGCATCGCTCCTCCGAAAGGGGACTGATGCGTATCTCTATTTTGTAGGGCGCTTTGCGCCTGCCCTGTACCCGGGCCAGGACTTTGCCCTTTTGTATTTTCAGATCGATCACGGCCCCGGTTCTCACATAGCGTTTTCCCCGGTCCAAGCGGCTTTCGTAATCGGCATACTGTTCCAGGTTGCTGCACCAGGCTTGGCCCCACCAGCTGCTCACGATCTTTCGTCCCTGTATGCTCACCGGTTCCATGGCCTTGCCCCTGGCCTTTTCCCTGGCCACCGTATCCTTCGCGTTCTCTTGCAGTCTGCTTGTCGTCGGCTGACTGTAATTTGACATATTATCCCAGTATTTGCTCATTTCGATCTCCTTGTGTCAACTAGGCTGCGGCAGTGTACCCTTTTACCCGCTAACCGTATCTCCTACTCCAACCGCATAATGGACAGCAGCTGCTCATTGCTCATCTCCGTGATCCAGTTCTCACCGCCGGATCCAATCACGTTTTGGGCCAGCTCCGTCTTGGAGGCGATCATCTCGTCAATTTTTTCCTCAATTGTGCCCTTGCACACCAGCTTATGTACCATTACATTGTTTTTCTGCCCAATGCGGTAGGCTCTGTCCGTGGCCTGGTTTTCCACGGCCGGGTTCCACCAGCGGTCAAAATGGATCACATGGCTGGCTCTGGTCAGGTTCAGTCCCGTGCCCCCGGCCCTCACCGACAGGATAATATAGGGAACATACTTTTCCCCCTGAAATGCCTCTACGATCCGGCTCCTTGTCTTTACCGGCGTACCCCCATGCAGCACATAGCCCCGGGCATGGAAGATTTCCGCCAGGTAATCGTCCAGATAGGGAGTGATCTCCTTGAACTGGGTGAATACCAGCACCCGCTCCCTCTTCTCGCAGATGGTCTCGCAGATACTGCGGAGCAACTCGAATTTTCCGCTGTCCTTGGCGCTGTAAGCCTGCTGTCCCAGATATTGATCGGGATGGTTGCAGATCTGTTTCAGTTTTGTCAGGGACGCCAGCACCAGCCCCCGGCGCTCTATGCTGTTGTTTGACTTTTCCTGCAATTTCCGGGCCAACTCCTCCACCTGCTGGCGGTAGAGTACGGTCTGCTTCTTGGAGATAGACACATAGTCGATCTGTTCCAGCTTGTCCGGCAGATCGGAGATAATACTCTTATCCGTCTTTACCCGGCGGAGCATGAAAGGGGAGATCATGTTTTTCAGCTTCGCGTACCCCTCCGGGTGCTGGGACAGATCCTTGCAGAATCTCTTAAATTCCGTGGAACTGCCCAGCAGGCCCTTATCCAGAAAGTCAAACAGGGACCACAGGTTCGTCAGTTCGTTTTCTATGGGAGTGCCCGTCATGGCAATTTTCATCCGGCTCTTCAGCTTCTTGATCTGTCGGGTCTGATCTGTCAGGGGATTCTTGATGGCCTGGGCCTCGTCCAGAATCAGGCAGTCCCAGGTCACATTTTCCAGTTCTTTGATTCGGGCGGCCATACCGTAGGTGGTGATGGTGAGGAAGGAAGCGCAGTCCAGGACTTCCTCGCCCAGGGCTTTTGCGCCTCTGCCGTGCAGAATGTGTACGGACATTTTGGGGGCGAATTTAGCCGCCTCCTTCTGCCAGTTCCCCAGCAGGGAGGCGGGGACGATGAGCAGAACCCGGGCCTCCTTGTTGGACGAGCGCAGTTTTTCCAGAAAAGCCAGAACCTGGACGGTTTTACCCAGGCCCATGTCGTCCGCCAGGCAGGCGCCGAAGCCCAGCTTGTTCATATAGTTAAGCCAGGTAAAGCCTGTCTGCTGATAGGGGCGCAGCTGTGCCTGAAAGCTCTTTGGCGGCGCCGCAGGGCGGATTTTTCCGGGAGAACGCAGGTTTTGCAGCAGCTGGGAGAGCCATTTCCCGTTGGTCAGGATTTTGCCCACGTCGGCATCCTTGTCATCCCTGGAACTTCCAAGACCCATCCGCAGGGCCTCCATCAGGGTCAGTTCCCCCTCATATTGCTGCATCTCGTCCAGCAGGCGGTTTAGTTTCTGGTGGTTGACCTCGATCCATTTGCCCTTGAGGAAAGCAAGCCCCTCCGTCTGGGCCAGGAGACTGCGGATTTCCTTTTGGGTCAGCGGTACGCCGTCGATGGTCAGCTGGGGGCACATGGACAGAATGGAGTCCAGCCCCACAAAAGTGGGCTTTTCCTCGCCCAGATTGATGGACATGCTGACGCTGTAGGCGTTTTTCCTCCACCAGTTGGGGATGCGGCACACAATTCCTGCCTCCTCGATGGCCGGTATGTCCCGCAGAATACGATATGCCTCCTGAGAGGTGAGGCGCAGGGGATGGAACATCTCGCCCTTTTCCACGAACTCCCCGATGATTGCCGAGACTTCCGCCACCTGGTTTAAGCAGGACAGAAGCTCCATCAGCTTGTTCCGATCTTTTTTATACTCGGTGAGCGCATATTGCAGGGGGACATGGCGCACCTTGTCATTTTCATCCTTAGTGGCATAGGTGGCCAGAAAAGCGAAGGGATAATCCTCGTCCCTGCTCTCCACCAGATGGAAAAAGATGCGCTCCGGGACTTTCAGGTGCTGGCTCTTTTCCGCCAGATACATGGCCACTGTGCCGTCAAATTCCTGAATCTCTCTGGTATAGACTGCATTCAGTTTATCAAATAGTTGGTCCAGCCATTTTTCGGTGACATGTTCAGAACCCAACGTGAAAGGAACGCAGTCCAGGAGCCTTTCCGTCAAATCCCCATCTGGCCGTACAAGGGCATTTTCCCGGGTGAGTTCCAGGTCCGGCTGGCCTGTCAGCACATGGAAAAAGGCGTCTGACAGCTGGTACAGAAAACTTCCTGCTCCGTCCAGCGCCGCCGGCTTCTCCACAAAGCCCAGCTGATATAGGGCGGCGTAGCGGTCTTCCTCAAACTGCTTTTTCCACGACAGGGCAGATTCTGACAGCGACTCGTTCCGGTCGTCCACGCAGAAGCCGTCCTCTGTAAACAGGAAATGGATGGTCTGTTGTATTTCGCTCATAGATTCCTCTTTTCTGCATAGGGGATGCGCTTGGATGTTTCATAACTTCTAAACTTTTTATTATAGCTTTACATG
>CAMWTF010000156.1 GCA_947177105.1 uncultured Lachnospiraceae bacterium
GGATAGACGGGAAGACCAGCGGGAGGATATGCAGGAAGACCAGCGGGAGGATAGACAGGAAGACCAGCGGGAGTACAGGCAGGAGGACCTGCGAGAAGAATTGCGGGAGAACCTGGTTTTTATAGGAACCTGCGGCAGGAGTCCTATGCTTGAAACCATGGAGAAGCAGGGATTTCTCTCCCTTGAGGGACTGAGGGGAAAACGGGAGTGCTACCTGATGCAGCTTGTGGATGCTCCCTTTAAAACCTGTCCCCATGTAAAGAGGGCGCTTTTTATTGTGGGAAGTGACAAGCGGGGAACGATTTATGGAATGTTCCGTCTCTCGGAATTATGCGGGGTGTCGCCTCTGGTTTTCTGGGGAGATGCCGCCCCTGCCCATAGAGAGGAGCTTGTTCTGGATTTTGACCGGGCGATCCTGACTAAAGAGCCCTCCGTAATGTACCGCGGCTTTTTCATCAACGACGAGTGGCCTGCCTTTGGAAAGTGGTGTACGGAGCGATTTGGCGGCGTCAACGCCGGGGCATATGACAAGATATTCGAACTGGTTCTTCGACTGAAGGGCAATTACCTGTGGCCTGCCATGTGGAGATCCTCGTTCTGGGAGGACGGACCGGGACTGGAGACGGCAAAGCTGGCGGATGAATATGGCGTGATCATGGGAACCTCCCATCATGAGCCGCTGTGCCGCGCTGGGGTGGAATGGCAGAACCAGTACAGGCAGTATGGTGAGGACAATACCTGGAGTTTTATCACCAATGCCGAAGCCATCACCGAGTTCTGGCGGGACGGTCTGAGGCGGAGCAAGGGCCTGGAGAATGTGATCACCATAGGTATGCGGGGAGAAAACGACTCTCTTTTGCTGAAAGAGGGAGCCACACTGCAGGACAATATAGAGGTGGTGAAAAAGGCCATCACCGTGCAGAACCGGCTGATCCGGGAGGAGATCAACGAAAATCTGGAGGAAGTGCCCCGGATGCTGGCCATTTACAAGGAAGTGGAAGATTTTTACTTTGGATCCGCGGACTGTGAGGGGCTTCGGGATTTTGGGGAGATAGAGGATGTGATTCTTCTTCTCAGCGACGACAACTACGGAGGTCTCAGATCCCTTCCCCAGAAGACAGATAAACCCCACAGGGGCGGTTACGGTATTTACTATCATTTTGACTATCATGGAGCGCCATACAGCTATGAGTGGTTAAACCGGACCAATCTGGCAAAAGCCTGGGAACAGCTGACCATGGCCTACGAGTATGATATCCGCAGGATGTGGATTGTGAATGTGGGGGACATCAAGGGAAATGAGTATCCTCTCAGCTTTTTTATGAATCTGGCCTACGACTATGACAGATGGGGGATTTCCAATCCAAATAGTCCGGAGGAGTTTGCCAGAGAGTGGACGGCGGCACAGTTTCCGCTGGCCACGGAGATACAGAAACGGCAGATTCGACAGCTTTTGCGGGACTACACCGAACTTACGACGCTGAGGATAGCAGAGTCCCTGCATGCGGATGTATACCGGAACAATTATCATGAGATGGACCGCATGATGGCCTATGTGGAGAAAGTGGAAAGAAAAGCGGTTATGCTTCAGAGTCAGCTGCCAGCGGAACATCGAACGGCCTATGACAGTATGATCTGCTATCCGGTGAAGGCATCTATGAATATCATCCGTCTCAATCTGCTGGCGGGAATGAATCAGGAATTGGCTGAGAGAGGTGTGTTGGCGGCCAATGGTCTGGTGAAGGAGATGGAGAGGGCGGCTGTGAGGGATCAGAGTATTGTCAGAGAGTTTCACGCCATGGCTGGGGGAAAGTGGAACCATATGATGGATTCCGCCCATACAGGTTTCCGCGGCTGGGATGACAACAATTGGACTTATCCCACGGCCCGGACAGTTTACCCGATTCCTGTGGGAAAGATTCTGGTCAGTTTCCGGGGCAGCAGTTCCTACCATCTGGGGCATCATTGGCAGGATAGAAAGTTACTTTGCAATGAGGAGATGCTGCGCCCGGATGTGGAGACTGTTCTGCTGGACATCGACAGCCGGGGAAGTGTGGATTACAGATACCGGATCAGCTGCTCTGCGCCATGGCTCTCTTTCTCCCAGACGGAGGGGAGATCCTGTCTGGGGCAGCAGCCCAGAATTACCATAACTGTCCGCTGTGATCGCCGCAGGCTGAAGGGGGAGGAGAGCGCTAAAGTCCGGCTGGATTTCTTTTTTGACAATGGGGAAAAGAACTGGTCGGAGGTGGAAATAAAGGCCGGCGATGGACGGTACGGGCAGGCTCCCTGGGCTTTTGTGGAGACAGAGGGGTATGTCTGCATCAGCGCGGCAAAATATGATAGAATTGAGGATGTACAGGGAATGGGATGGCGTGTTGTTCCCAGGCTGGGCAGAATGTGCGATGCCATCAAGTCTTTTCCGGTGGAGAAAAACTGGGAGGCGGAGGAAAAACGTCCCTATGTGGAATACCGTTTTGTGGTCCGCAGGGCGGGCAGGCACAGGATGCAGCTTTATCTGTCCCCCCGCAATCCCATGATAAAAGGCGGGACCATCAAGGGCGCTTACGGGGTCAACGGGGGAGAGGCGATTCTCTTTGATGCCGTACACCAGGGGTATTATGCGGAGTGGCGGGATGAGGTGTGGAGTTATGGCGTGACCAATAATATCCGCAGGGTGAGTGAAACCATAGAGTTACAGGAGGGGCTGAATACATTGCGGTTTTACGCGGTGGATCCCAACTTGATTCTGGAAAATATTGTGATATTTCATGAGGATACCCCTATACGGGATACTCATCTTGCGCCGCCGGAGAGCTGTAGAGTTGGCTGGCCGGCGGAAGGATAAACAAATGCCCATAGTGGGTGTTTATGAAGATGTGAGCGAGAGGAGATAACAGCCATGGACATTGATATAAAGGAAATCAAGACAGAGCAGGAACTGGAAGATGTATTGGAATTATGTTACCGCATCTTAGGAGAAGACCATTCAGGGCTATATGGCTACGGCGCTTGGCGTAAACGGCTTGCCAATGGGGAACCGCTGGTTTATGGGGAGAAAGACGGCAGAATCGTATCGGCGGTTCTGGGACGGGAGGAGAGTGAAGAGAGCCTTGTGATTGGATTTGTGGCTTGCGAGGAGGAGTATCGTGGGCAAGGTATAACAAAAGCGCTAATGAACTACTTCGAGGAAATAGCTCGTAAGAAAAAGTATAAATACATTACTTTGGGTTCTAAAGCGGATACTTTTTATGAGAAATGTGGTTACAAGGTGATCTTCCAAGTCCAGGGGCAGAATATTTATCAGAAGCTGCTTTGAGGCTTTGACGGCGATTGGGAAATGCAGCGGCAAGGATATAGCGACATGCGTAAAAAAGCCTTGCAGGCAGGAGCGCCTCATGTTATAATAGACGTGATTTTCCGAGCGGAATATATGTTAAGGCGCGCGGAATGAAGTTATAACGAACTGGTCGCAGGACAGAGACAGAATTTTTAGAAGGAGGAGGCAGTATGAACGGCTTGGGCTATGTACCGATTTGCAGTAGCAGTTGCATCTCCAGAACATGCATTTTAGCGTGTTCACGGGATTACTGCGCTCTTTTTTAGACAATCTAAAAAGAACATAGTAATTCCGAAGGCAGTTTAACCGAAGTACAAGCAAGGGTTAAACTGCCTTTTTATGTCCATTTTTAGCAGGATGTAGAATTTATACTGCTTAACAGTATAAATTTCTGAGTAACCTGACTACATAACGCCAGCCATATACGTTTAACCAGTGCAATACGGTAAAATCTGGCGTTATGTAGTATAACGCGGCATATCCGGAGCATTTTCTGACAGCATGATAAACAAAGAACATTCTGCCGGAACTGGCATTGACCGGGATATGCGAACTTGGATTAGGGAAAGGAATTGACTATGAATATAAAATTGAATAACAAACTCAGAAGAAATATAAAGCTGGATTACATAAACACTTTTATCACAAACCTGAATATGCAGAGTTCCATATGGGTGCTGTATCTTGCCTACTGTGGGCTGAGTCTGGCACAGATCGGCCTGTTGGAGGGAATTTATCATGCTACCAGCATCCTGTGTGAGATTCCCTCCGGGGCGGCGGCGGATCTGCTGGGCCGGAGAAGAAGTATGATTTTAAGCAAGATCTGTATCATGGTATCCTGCCTGATCATGCTGTTCTCCAAGAACTTTTGGCTCTTTGCCCTGAGCTTTGCCATTCAATCCCTGGGCAACAACTTTAATTCCGGGTCTGAGGAGGCATTGGTCTACGACAGTATGAAAAGCCTGGGACGGGAAGAGGAGTATATGCGCGTGAATGGCAGGCTGAATGTGCTGATAGAGGTGGCCCAGGGAATAGCCACGGTTCTGGGCGGCGTACTGGCGCAGTACTCCTATTTCTGGTGTTACAGCGCCTGTCTGGTGATCGCGGGGCTGGCGCTTTTCCCTGTGCTGCTGATGACGGAGGCCCCCTACGCCGACGGGGAGAAAGAGCGGGTAGGGATCGGAGACATGGTCAGGACACATTTCCGTATCAGCCTTGCTATCCTCAGGACGGATCGCCGGATTCTGAAGATCATTGTATATTATTCCGTGATATTCGCGGCGGAGACCATGTTTTTCTTTTACAGCCAGCAATACTACTGCGATCTGGGGTACAACAAGATTCAGATCAGCCTGATTTTGTTGATCGTGGGGATATTTTCCTGTGTGGGCGCTGTGCTGAGTGAAAAGGTTTATCAAAAGGCGGGAAAGAAAACAGGATTTGCGGCTGCTGCTGTCATCGGGCTGGCCATGCTGTGTTATGGCTTTGGAAATATTGTGTTGTCGGCGTCGGTTTTTGCCGTGGCCGGTTTCTGCAATGCCATGCTGTACCCGGTGCAGTCGAACCAGCTTAACCAGTTGATTCCCTCCCAGCAGCGGGCTACTTTGATTTCCATAAGCAGCATGTTTTTCTCTGTTGGGATGATCCTTTTGTTTCCCCTGGCAGGCGCGTTGGCTGACCGATATGGGCTTACCAGGGTGCTGGGAGGAGCGGGGCTGGCGCTGCTGGTATTCGCTTTATTATGGAATCGAAAAGAGCATTTATAATATGACATAGGGTGTCAGGTTTTTTGTGCGAAAATAGAACCGGGGCAAGGAAAATCTAAAATCTGAAAAACGGCAAATGTTCTGTGGGCAATATCACTGACAGGACATTTGCGGAACTAGAACAGGAGGTTGTTATGCTGGAGATACCTGAGAGCCGGACAATTGCGGCGCAAATGAATGAAACTATACAGGGGAAACGTATTTTGGAGGCGGAGGCCGCCCATACGCCCCATTCTTTTGCCTGGTACAGCGGCGAGCCCGCCTTTTATGCGGAGATTATGGAGGGACGGGAAATCGGACGTGCAGAAAGTCTAGGCAGTATGATTGAGATGCGGCTTGGGGATTACAGCTTTGTAGTGGGGGATGGCGCCAATGCCCGCTATTTTGCTCCGGGGGAAAAGCTGCCGGAGAAGTATCAGATTCGCATTACTCTGGAGGATGACAGCCATGTGGTGTGTACGGTACAGATGTACGGCGCCATGTTCCTGGTTCAGCCGGATGTTTATGACAATCCTTACTATCTGGCGGGAAAGCGCAAGCCCATGCCCAATACGGAGGATTTTACCTATGGGTATTTCAAACAATTGTTTGACGGGCTGTCCGGCAATACCTCCATGAAAGCGTTTCTGGCCACTGAGCAGCGGATTCCGGGGCTGGGAAACGGTGTGCTCCAGGATCTTCTGTTGGCGGCAGGGCTTCATCCCAAAAGGAAAATAAGCGGTATGACGGAGGAGCGGCGCAGAAAAATATATGATGCGGTGCAGGGGACACTGGAGCGGATGACTGCCGCGGGCGGCAGGGACACGGAGAAAGACTTTTTCGGGAGAAAGGGCGGATACCAGACATTTCTCAGCAAGAGGACGGTGGGGAAATCCTGTCCCTATTGCGGGAATCCGATCCAGAAGATGAATTATCTTGGAGGAACGGTATATTTCTGCCCTTGCTGTCAGGAATTGTGAGTATGCTACATAACACCAGAATTTACCGTATTGCATTGGTTAAACGTATAGGCTTAAGTTATGTAGTCAGGTTACTTGGCAGTTTTAACTGTTAAGCAGTATAAGTTCTTTGGCTGCTTTACCGGTCATGTGTTCTATGTTAAGT
>CAMWTF010000157.1 GCA_947177105.1 uncultured Lachnospiraceae bacterium
TTCCCGGCTTTTTGAAACCCTACGGGGACAGGCTGCGCTTCACGGCCTAAGGCAATCCCTTTTTTACCTATAAATATAAGAAATGCAATGTCATTGAGAAGGATGCCCAGAACCTGCTCTCGGATACGGAGCAGCTGCTTGAGGCCATGGAAGTGCTGTTGGATGAAAATCCCATGGGCGGCAAGCTTGGAACTGACGTTCCAAGTACTGATTAATGCAGTATCGCAGGATTATCCTGCGATATGCGTAGTAAGGCAAGCTTGGAACTGACGTTCCAAGTACTGATTAACGCAGTATCGCAGGAAAGAGGAAACCATGAGGAGATGTGTGCCAAGATGCACGAAATTACGTTGTAATGAATCTGTGTTTATCTTTACCACACTGTGAAAGTGTGCTAAAATGAATGTATCATCCTTTTAGGAAAGAAAGGCAGGGTATGCGTATGAAAAAAGATTTTGATCTGTTGTCACTGGGCGAGTTGATGCTGCGTCTGTCGCCGCCGGATAATGAGAGAATTACCAGAGGGGACACGCTGGGCAAGCAGGCGGGAGGAGCGGAACTGAATGCCATCACCGGCGCCGCCATGCTGGGCCTGCGCTGCGGCATTATCTCCAAGCTGCCAGCCAACGATCTGGGCACTTATATCAAGAACCGTGTCCGTCTCTGCGGTGTCAGCGATGACTATCTGGTCTATGATCAGGACCAGGATGCGCGTCTGGGGGTATATTACTATGAGAGCGGCGCCTATCCCCGCAAGCCCAGGATCGTCTATGACAGGAGGAATACCTCCGTCAATAAGCTGACGGTTGCGGATTATGACGACAGTCTCTATCAGGCTACCCGGTGCTTCCATACCAGCGGCATTACGCTGGCCTTAAGTCCCCAGCTGCGGGAGACTACCATTGAGATGATCCGGCGGTTCAAGGCCCAGGGTACGCTGATTTCCTTTGACGTGAATTTTAGAGGCAACCTGTGGACCGGGGCGGAGGCCAAGGAATGCATCGAGGGCATTCTGCCCTATGTGGATGTGTTTTTCTGCTCGGAGGATACGGCGCGGCTGACATTCCTTAAGGAGGGCAATGCCAGAGATATCATGAAGAGCTTCACTCAGGAATATCCCATATCCATCGTGGCCTCCACCCAGAGGATAGTACATAGCCCCAAGCGTCATACTTTTGGATCTATCATCTACAGCGCCAAGGACGACACCTATTATGAGGAGCAGCCTTATGCGGACATTGAGGTGGTGGACAGGATCGGCAGCGGTGACGCCTATATTTCCGGTGTGCTTTACGGCCTGCTGTCCAGGGAGGGAGACTACCAGAGAGCTCTGGAGTACGGCAATGCCACCAGCGCCCTGAAAAATACGATTCCCGGCGATCTGCTGTCCACGGATTTAAAGGAGATTGACGGCATCATCAAGGAGCATAAGTCCACCGGCCGGGTGGCGGAGATGGACCGGTAGGGAAGCTCTTAAAATTTTATAAAGATATTGCGAACCGGCGTATTATGTGTGATAATGGGCGTAAAGGTTTTAGTTTGGATGTTACGCATCCAAATACCGATTGTCGCAATAACACGGGCACAGCCCGCGTTATGCAGGGATAAGGTAAGTTAGAAGCGGACCGGTATGAATGAGGTTTGAAGTTAATGAGTGAGAATATGGGCAACAACGCACTGGGTGAGCAATTCCGTGACGCTTTGACGGAGGGGCTTAACAGCGGTGATTTTAAAAATCTGAATGAATTGGTGGGCCAGACGGTGAACAATGCCATCCGCGAGGCGAACTATACTTTCCTGGGGGGCAGCCCCGAGGGGACGGAGCGGGTAAACAACCAGAAGGAACGGATGAAACAGAACTGGGAAAACTGGAAGCGGCAGCACGAGCATTTCAGCGCCAGCTGGAGCACCAGGGGACAGACAGGACAGCAGCCGGGCCAGGTACCTCCCCAGGGGAATATGGTTTCCCAGGGAAGCCAGAATGGTCAGCCAGGACAGCCGGGAAGGGGTTTTTTCGGCGGTCAGGGCGGCGCCGGCAATATGCCCTATGGTCGGCCCATGCAGGCACCCGCGCCCATGACACGTCCGGGACCGCTGGTTAAAACCAAGCGTGTGGGCAATGTGGCAGGTGTTTTATATAAGGTATTCGGCGGTATCGGCATGGGATTCGGAAGTATGATTCTGCTGGCTGCGCTGCTTGCCGGGGCAGTTCCCGGAATGATGACGGGAGCGATAATCATGCTGTTCTTCTTTGGCATGATCCAGCTTGGAAGTTCCAAGCACCACCGCCTGAAGCGGGCGGATCGCTATATCCAGCTGTGCGGCAGCAGGATGTATGCCGAGATTGCCCAACTGGCGGCGGCCACGCAGAACAGCAAGGGCTATGTGCTTCGGGATGTTAAGCGGATGCTGCGGCTGGGGATTTTTCCTCATGGACATCTGGATGACAAGGGAACTACCCTTATGCTCAACGATGTGATTTACAAACAGTACCAGGATGCGGAACGGGCGCGCCAGTTCAGGGAGCGGGAGGCTTTGCCGCCGCCCCAGGAGCGGCCGCTGACCCCCGGGGAGATGGTGGAGAAAGAGCAGCAGGCCCGTATGCAGGAGTTGAACCAGATGGTGGCCGAGGGTATGGAATGTATCCGCAAACTGCGGGATATGAATGATGCCATCGAGGGGGAAGTGATCTCCACCAAGCTGTACCGGCTGGAGAACCTGCTGAAAGAGATTTTTGACAAGGTGAGGGAGTATCCGGATCAGATGTCCCAGATGCATAAGCTGATGGATTATTATCTTCCCACTACACTGAAGTTGGTGGAGGCATACAGGGAGTTTGACGAGGTCAGCGTACCGGGGGAGGATATTATTTCCGCCAAGGCCCAGATTGAGAAGACGCTGGATACTATCAATGCGGCGTTCACGGAACTGCTCAACAACCTGTTCCGCAACCGTGTATATGATGTGACCACGGATGCCCAGGTGCTGGAGACCATGCTTGCCCAGGAGGGCCTGACCAAGGAGAGCATCAGCAAAGAACTGGAATATGCCAAGTTGGAACAGTGAGAATCTGCGCAGAGCACAGATTTTGACCGATAAAGAAAGAGCCGCCCAAGCGGCAGAATGAGAGGAAGAAAATGAGTGATTTGGATACTATGTTAAAACAGGCTCCCACTTTGACGCTGGAGCCTTTTGGGGCGCCAAAGCAGGAGATGGCTCCCATGAGCGATGCCCAGGTGGCGGAGGCGGTCAAGGAACAGATGAACGTGGAACTGACTCCCGAGGAGCAAAAGATGGTGGATGATTTCGCCGAACAGATTGACCTGCACAATACCCAGTTGATCCTGCAATACGGTGCGGGAAGCCAGAAGAAGATTGCGGATTTCTCTGAGAATGCCCTGGGCAGTGTGCGCACCAAGGATCTGGGGGAGATTGGCCAGCTGCTGACGGACGTGGTGGGCGAGCTGCGTTCCTTTGAAGAGGAAGAGGAAGAGAAGGGTTTTCTGGGGATCTTTAAGAAGACCAGCAACAAGCTCTCCAATATGAAGGCCAAGTATGACAAGGCGGAGGTCAATATCAACAAGGTGTGCAAGGTCATGGAAGAGCACCAGATCACGCTGCTGAAGGATGTGGCCATGCTGGACAAGATGTATGAACTGAACCTGAACTATTTTAAGGAATTGTCCATGTATATACTGGCTGGCAAGAAGAAGCTGGAGCAGGCCCGCAATGTGGAACTGAAAGAGTTGGTGGCCAAGGCGGAGCAGAGCGGACTGCCGGAGGATGCTCAGAAGGCCAAGGACTTCTCCAGCATGTGCGAGCGCTTTGAGAAGAAGCTTTATGACCTGGAGTTGACCAGGACCATTTCTCTGCAGATGGCGCCTCAGATCCGTCTGATCCAGAGCAATGACACCATTATGTCCGAGAAGATTCAGTCCACTCTGGTGAATACTATCCCCCTGTGGAAGAGCCAGATGGTGATTGCCATTGGCCTGGATCACTCTGCGGATGCGGCCAAGGCCCAGAGAGAAGTCAGCAATGTAACCAATGAACTGTTGAGGAAGAATGCGGAGGCGTTGAAGATCGCCACAGTGGAGACTGCCAAGGAGGCGGAGCGGGGTATTGTGGATATCGAGACATTGACTGCCACCAACCAGACCCTGATCAGCACCCTGGACGAGGTGAGAAAAATCCAGGATGAGGGACGTCAGAAGCGTCAGAGCGCAGAGATCGAATTGCAGCGAATTGAGAATGAGATGCGCAGCAAACTTCTGGAAATGAGCCGTCAGGATCAGCCTGGGGCGTAAATTGGATGCTGCGTACTTAAATCTTTTGTGCGGCGAATGCATATAGACACATGAAATGGGACCTTTTAAGAGGTCTCATTTTATTGTGGATACTTCACTTTTGGGCACGGGATAAGAGTAAAGATTTTCGTCGGTAAATCCTGTAGGGATTCGTTCTACACGGTTTGCGGTGGTATTATATTGACTTCCAACATTAAAGCAAGTATGATAAGAACATAACAAATAGCTTTATATCTTGCCAGAAAAGAGGCGGTTGCTTCATTATAATTGCCTGCGAATGACTGTTTGGAAAAGGAGCGTGGACGATAAATGTATGATTTTGAAAAGAAACGACTTCCTATCGGAATCGAGAACTTTGAGGAGATGCGCACGGATGAATATTATTATGTGGATAAGACGGCATTCATTATAGACTTGCTCCGCAGACGAGGCAAGGTAAATCTGTTTACCCGCCCCCGGCGCTTTGGGAAAACGTTGAATATGGCTATGCTGGGCAGCTTTTTCCGGATCGGCGGCGATAAGTCAATATTTGACGGACTGGACATAGCAAAGAATACGGCTCTGTGTGAAAAGTATATGGGAAAGTTTCCAGTGATATCGATCAGCCTGAAAAGTGTGAATGGAGCCGATTATGCCACTGCCCGTGCGCTTATGTGTCTGACCATTGGCAAGGAGGCAATGAAGTTTTATGATTTGCTGGCCAGTGATCAGCTTACTGATGAAGATAAGAAAGTATACAGGCAGCTGATCAATGTGGATTCCACCGGGCAGAGTGTCTATGCCATGTCGGACACAACATTGATGGGAAGCCTGAATACGCTGTCCGTGTTATTGGAAAAGCATTATGGAAGAAAAGTAATTATTCTGATCGACGAGTATGATGTGCCTCTGGCAAAGGCCAATGAACAGGGATACTATGACCAGATGATCGTTTTGATACGCAATATGTTTGAGAGTGCTCTCAAAACTAATGACAGCCTGCATTTTGCAGTGCTGACAGGATGTTTGCGGGTATCGAAAGAGAGCATCTTCACAGGGCTAAATAATTTGCTTGTTTTTTCTATTACAGATCCGGAATGCGACTCCTATTTTGGTTTCACAGATAATGAAGTAAAAGAAATGCTGGAATACTATGGACTAGATGACAAATATGATGTGATAAAGGAATGGTATGATGGGTATCATTTTGGGGATACAGATGTGTACTGCCCTTGGGATGTGATTAGTTATGTTAATAAACTTTTGGTAAAACGTAATTGGCAGCCTCAAAATTACTGGGCCAATACCAGCAGCAATGATGTGCTGAGGCGGCTGCTCATGAAAGCGTCCTCAGAGACAAGGGATGAGATAGAGCGTCTGATTGCCGGTGAAGCCGTTGTGAAGCAGCTCAATGAGGAATTGACCTATAAGGAATTATACGACAACATTGAAAATGTATGGAGTGTTCTCTTTGCCACAGGGTATTTGACTCAGCAGGGGGAAACCAACGGGAGGATGAGCAGGCTGGTTATTCCCAACAGGGAGATCCATGATATTTTCATGACACAGATCCGGGGATGGATGCAGGAAAAAGCTCGAGAGGACAGAGCGAGGCTGAATGCATTCTGCGAGGCTTTCAAGAATGCCGATGGGGAAAAGGTGCAGACCATCTTTACGGAATTTTTGAATGAAACGGTCAGTGTCAGAGATACGGCAGTCAGAAAAGAGTTAAAGGAAAATTTTTATCACGGTTTTCTGCTGGGCCTGCTGCGCTTTAAAGAGGACTGGAAAGTGATCTCCAACAGGGAGAGCGGCCAGGGATATGCGGATATCGTCATCGAGATTTTTGCCGAGAAAACAGGTATAGTGATAGAGGTGAAATACGCCGAAAACGGCGATCTGGACGGCGGATGCAAGGAGGC
>CAMWTF010000158.1 GCA_947177105.1 uncultured Lachnospiraceae bacterium
GGGCAGAATTTTCTCTGCCGGGAAGGCACTGGAAGGGAAGATGCGGAACTTTAAACAGCATCTTCCCTGGAAGTGCCCAGAGAAAAATCTGACCGCACTTTGGGCAGAATTTTCTCTGCCGGGAAGGCACTGGAAGGGAAGATGCGGAACTTTAAATAGGAGGAGTCACAAATGGAAAAGCTTTCGAATGAAGCAGCAGCGATTTTGACAGAATGGTTCGGACAGGACACGATCATCTCCCTGGCCACCATGGAAGGGGAGCGGCCCTGTGTGCGCAGGGTCAACGGTTATTATGAAGACGGGGCATTCTATGTGATCACTTATGGACTGTCTGACAAGATGAAGCAGATTGCCCAAAATCCTGTGGTGGGCGTCTGCGGGGACTGGTTCACTGCCCATGGTGAGGGCGTGAATCTGGGTTATTTTGGAAAGGCCGAGAATGCAGAAATGGCAGAGAAACTGCGGAAGGTTTTTGCCGCCTGGATAGATAACGGACACAATAATTTCGAGGATGAAAACACCTGTATCTTGTGTATCCGTTTAACGGACGGCATACTGCTTTGCCATGGCACAAGGTATGAAATTGATTTTCGAAAATAGAATGTGTACACAGGCATTTTCCTGCCTCAAATGGATATCCTAATCTCATGGAGACGAAGAAAAACAAGGGAAATGCAAGAAAAATTGACTTTTATGTACTCCTGTTTTTCCTGCTGGCCTTTGCTGGCTGGCTGTGGGAAGTGGGGCTTTGCCTGGTGACAAAGCAGAGCCTGGTCAACAGGGGGGTATACTATGGACCATACCTGCCGATCTACGGAGTGGGCGGGCTTCTGCTATGGTTTCTGCTGCAAAAATTCTATCAAAAGCCCTTAGTGACATTCTTGCTGTCGGCGGCCCTCTGCTCTGTGCTGGAGTATGGGGCCAGTGTTCTGCTGGAATGGAAATGGGGGATGCGCTGGTGGGATTACAGTGGGTATTTTCTGAATCTGAACGGCCGGATCTGCCTGTTGGGAGCAGTGTGCTTCGGCCTGGGCGGCATGTTGCTCAACTGTTATCTGCTTCCATACTATATGAGAGTGTATCACCGGATCAGACCCGGGTGGCGTCTGATTCTCTGTGGCATCCTGCTGGCAGTTTTTGTTCTGGATATTACCTATTGTGCGGTAAATCCCCATACAGGCCAGGATATTGCGTGGTGAATGCTGCGGACAGCTTCGGCGTATACTCAAATCAGGATGGAAATGTCACATCACAAACCCCCTGAGAAGATTGGGCAATCCCAAACCTCTCAGGGGGAAACTTTGTACCATTACAGGTTGGCAAACTGCGCCATATATAGATCGTAATAGAATCCTTTTCTTTCCATCAGCTCCGCGGGTGAGCCCTGTTCCGCGATGCCGCCGTTATTGATGACAAATATGCGGTCCGCATTTTGGATGGTGGAGAGCCTGTGGGCGATGACAAAGCTGGTACGTCCTTTCAGCAGGGACTCAATCCCCTTCTGCACCAGTATCTCCGTGTGGGTATCAATGCTGGAGGTAGCCTCGTCAAGAATAAGAACCCTGGGCTGGGAAACCATGGTCCTGGCAAAGGCGATCAGTTGTCTTTGACCAATGGATAAGCCGGCTCCCTGCTCTTTCAGTTCCGTATTGTATCCCTTTTCCATTTTCATAATAAATTCATGGGCATTGACAGCTTGGGCGGCGGCGATGATCTCCTCGTCCGTGGCATCAAGTTTTCCGTAGGCGATATTGTCCCGCACGGTTCCGTGAAAGATAAAATTGTCCTGTGTCATGACACCCATCTGTTTGCGGAGAGAATCGATCTTCACCTTTTTCAGATCGTATCCGTCAATGCGGATGATTCCCTTCTGAATGTCGTAGAATCTGCTGATCAGGTTGACGATGGTAGTCTTGCCTGCGCCCGTTGGACCTACCAACGCAATGGTCTCGCCGGGACTGGCGGTAAAGCTTACATGATCCAGAACCTTAGTCTCGTTTTCGGTCCCCTCATCATAGGTAAAGGACACATCTTCAAAAGACACCGTACCGTTTATCTCGGGAAGCTCTCCTGCGTCGGGGGCGTCCTGGATCTCCGGCTCCGTATCCAGAATATCAAAGACACGTTCCGCTGCCGACAGATTGGTGACAAGCTGGTTTAAAAAAGTGCTCAGGTTGGCTATGGGGTTCCAGAACATGGTGGCATAGGAGCCGAAGGCCACCAGCGTACCCAGGGATATCTCTGGGGCGCCGATCAGCTTTACACCTACCAGATACAGCATCATGAGACTGATTCCCCAGGAGGTGTCAATGATTGGGAAAAACAGGTCCGCTGCGCGGCAGGCATGGATAAAGGAGGAGCACTGCTCCTGGGCAAGCTCATTAAACTGATTTCTGGTCTCTTCTTCCGCGTCCAGACTCTGTACCACCCTGATTCCCGCCACATCCTCATGTACATACGCATTTACATTGGAGGCTTTTTTACGGACAAGCTGCCATCTCACATGATTGGTCTTTTCCACCAGGAAAATTCCCACTGCCATGAAGGGCAGGGTACACAGGGCAGCCAGGGCCAGCCGCCAGTCCTTGACAAACATGATCACCAGCACCCCGATAATGGTGAGGGTATTGGGGATGATATTGGTGACGGCCTTGGAAAGCACATCCTTAAGGGAATTTACGTCACCGATGATCCTTGCCAGTATCTTTCCGCTGGGGCGGCTGTCAAAAAATGTAAAGGAAAGAGACTGGATATGTTCGTATACATCCTCGCGAATGGATAAAATAATCTTGTTGGATATATAGGACATTACATATATACGGATTTTCACCATGATTACATACAGGATGTTGACGGCCACCGCAAAGGCGGCCAGGCGAAATAGTCCTCCCATGTCAAATTTTGCCACATAGTCGTCGATGGCGGTTTCTATTAACAGAGGATTGTACAGGCTGATCCCTACCGTAATTGTCATAGCGACCAGAACCAGAATTATCTCTTTTGTGTAGCCTTTCAGGTATCCCAGCAGCCGGTTCACGATCTTCCTCGCATCCGTTGCCTGTATATGTTCATCTTCACGAAATGAGTTTACAGCCAATTATATCACCTCTTTCTGTTCCGGGTATTGAGCCAAATATGTGGCGTAATACAGCCCTCTGCGGGCCAGCAGTTCTTCGTGGGTGCCCCTTTCGGCGATCCGGCCCTTATCCAGGTAGATGATCTCATCCGCGCCCCGCACCGCGGAAATTCGATGGGCAATAATGATCTTGGAGGAATCAGTTATGGTCTTCAGCATCATCTGAATTTCATGCTCTGTTTCCATGTCCAGGGCGGAAGTGGAATCGTCCAAAACCAAAATGGGACTTTTCTTGGAGAGCGCTCTGGCAATGCTGATGCGCTGTTTCTGACCGCCAGAAAGCCCCACTCCCTTTTCACCGATCACGGTATTGTACTGCTCATCCATTTTTTCAATGAAGCCCTGCGCCTGCGCCATCTTGGCGGCCCTTTTTACCTCCGGCAGTCCCATGGAGTACCGCCTGCCCATTTTAATGTTTTCCTCGATGGTGTCGGAGAAGAGAAAAACATCCTGCATGACCACAGAGCTGGTGCTGCGCACCTGGGAAAGCTCCATGCTGCGGATATCCGTGCCGTCGATGGAGATATTTCCCTCACTGGGGTCATAGAACCGCTGCAGAAGATTGATCAGGGAACTCTTTCCGGAGCCTGTGGCACCCATGACGCCCAGTGTCCTGCCTCTGGGAAGATCAATATCAATTCCGGACAGGATCGTGTTCCCGTCCAGGGTCAGCGCCACATTTTCAAATTTCAGGTCCCCCTGAATCTGATCAAGATGTACGGCGTTTTCACTTTGGACAAGCCTGGGCTTTTCGTCGGCAATGGCCTTGATCTTCTTGTAGGAGGCAAAAGAGGAGGACAGTTCGTTTGCCAACTCGGCAAACATATCCAGGGGCCAGGTACAATCTCTGGAATACTCAACGAAAGCTACCAGGGAACCCAGATCCATTTTACCACGGATGACCAGGATGCCGCCGAGAATAGCACAAACCACGGGAAGTACGGCTCCGATAAAATGATAAACGGGATAAAATCTCGCCACGATGCGGGCCTGTTCCATATTTAGCTGATAATAGCGCTTATTGTGCTTTGCAAATTTCTCAATCTCGAATTTTTCTCTGGCAAAAGCTTTTACCGTTCTCACCCCGGCCAGGTTCTCTTCGGCCACAGTGGTAAGTTTGGCGTTTTCCTCACTGATATCCGAGTATACCTTGTCAAATTTCTTCTCCAGAATAAAGCTCAGTCCGCCGCCGAAAATCATTACGGCCAGGGGCAGCAGTCCCAGCAGAGGACTCAGGGAGAACATGCAGTACAGTACGGAAACGATGTAGAGGGTGATCTGTATGATCAGCATTCCCGTCATGCCAAAGGCGTCCTTTACTTTGTCCACGTCCTCCTTGACTCTTGCCATCAGTTCGCCCGTGTTGGTGTTGTCAAAATAATCCATGGAAAGTGTCTGGAGATGGGCAAACAGATCTTTTCTCATCTCGGTACCGATGGTCTGGCTGTTTTTGTCAAAAGTAAATTCCTTACAATAGCCGAACAGGCTTCTGCCGAATCCCAGCACCACCAGAGCCGCCAGCAGGAATCCGAATCTGGAGAAATCTCCGCCGACGAAGGATTCGTTGACAATGATTTTGGTAATTTGCGGTGTCAGCATTTCCAGGAGAATGGCCAGGATCAGGCTGACAATGGCAAAGATATAGCCTTTCCAGTATGGAAGTACATAGTGTTTTATTTTTTTCAAATAAATCTCCTCCTGTCTTTCCCGGTTTCACATTGCTTAAGAGCTAAAAAACCCGGACAAATGTTGCCCGGGTTTTAAAAGCGTTGTTCAAATGATCCTTTCACCAAAGTGGGAAAAATCACATATGCGAAACCGAGGTAACTGTGTTGTTGATACGTTGAAAGCTGTTAAAACCTGCATACACGTTAAAAGTCATTTTTGCTACCTCACTTTCTTTCATATTATCGGCGGGTGACTGAGCCGCAGACATATACTATTCAACCACATTGTTGGAATGCTGTCAACTGTTTTATGAGAGAATTTAGCATGTCCTACTAAAATCCATTTTATTCTATCCATCCCATTTTCCGTCCCATAATGTCAGGACGATCCGGCGGTTCTGGAAGGCACACTGTTTCGACATAGCCAAAATAACCATCCTGATCCAAAGACGTTGTCCGATCTACCCAATTAGGTATCTGCGTCTTCGCTGTTGACCACCAAAACACTGTACATTCCATCTCCTTCATGGCACAGTGTCAGCAGTCCATGATTCGCAGTAAAGGGTGTGTCTTCATCCCAAAAATAGTCCATTTCCTCTTCTGTCAAGGGCGGCTCCCATACTGGTCATATGTGTTCATGCAGCAACGCCTCCTCACAATTCCCCGTTTCCGTTTATAATCTGTTCGATCTCTTCCGGTCGGTCCACAAAACGCCGTCCGCCCTGGCTCTCCAGATAGGCCCTGTCCCGAAAGCCCCAGGTGACAATAATACTGTCTAAGCCTGCGTTTTCCGCCGTCTGGATGTCCACCTCAGAATCTCCGATGTATACTGCCTCCTCCGGATTTACCTGCAGGCGACGCAGCACTTCCTGCACAGAGTCAGGAGCCGGCTTGCGGCGGATGCCTGCGCGCTCGCCCACAGCATAGTCAAACAGACCGTTGTAATAGCGCCGGCACAGGGGCTGCACAGCAGTGTCCGCCTTGTTGGAGACCACCGCCGTGAGACAGCCTGCCGCCCGCAGGCGCTCGAGAAGCGGCAGGACTCCCTCGTAGGGCCTGGTCTTGTCCGCGCAGTGCTGCTGGTAATAAGCTGAAAAGGTCTCATGCACCCTGTCGATCTCCTCTTTTGCCAAACCGGCCGGAACCGCCCGCTCTATCAGTTTGCGGATGCCATTGCCCACAAAACGCCGTACTTCCTCTATGGTCCGCCCCGGATAGCCATGCGCCCCCAGCGCATAGTTCGTGGCATCCGCCAGATCCTCCAATGTGTCAAGAATCGTACCATCCAAGTCAAATATTGCCAATTTATATGCCATTTTCTTTCTCCTATTAAGAGTTCCGCATCTGCCCCTACAGTACCATTTCCGGCATAGAAATTCCTGCCCTTTACCCGGTCAGTAA